>JAVWMQ010000036.1:0-19141 GCA_036637375.1 Anaerovoracaceae bacterium | reverse complement strand
GAAGCAGTAAAATACTACTTCGCTATAAAGTCTAACTTATTGGGGTCACATCAAAATAAGAGATCTTTTTTGTAAGCTATTTTATTTAATAGCGATTTCAAGAGCGTATTTAATCATATCTTCATTTGCTCTTAATCTTTCTTCTGCACTTGATTTTTCCCCAGTGATAAAGTGGTCAGTTACTGTCATCATAGCAAGAGCATTTACATTGTTATAAGCTGCGTTCATATAAAGTGCGGCAGCTTCCATTTCAACTGCAAGAACTCCCATATTAGCCCATCTTTTCCACCAGTTTTCTGAAGTTTCATAAAAGACATCGCAAGACACAATGTTACCAGGTTTAATTGGCATATTTAATGTTTTGTTAACCTCTATTGCTTTATTTAATAATTCCCAACTTGCGCAAGGGGCATATCCTACAGGTACGTCAAAGGCATGATGGTAATTTGAATCAGTTGATGCTGCAATTGCAAGGATAACATCATTGATTTTTACATTTTCTTTAAATGAGCCTGTGGTTCCAACTCTGATTAAATTCTGTACATTGTATTCGGTAATTAGCTCCCATGAATATATTCCCATGGAAGGCATGCCCATACCTGTTCCTTGAACAGATACTGGTACTCCTTTGTATCTCCCTGTATACCCAAACATATTTCTTATGTCGTTATATAAAACTGGAGAGTCAAGATAGTTTTCGGCAATAAACTTTGCCCTTAGTGGATCGCCAGGTAGCAATATGCTTTCAGCGATATCATTTTTATTTGCTGCATTAATATGTGTACTCAAAATAGTTTCCTTTCTCTAATAATTGTAGTATAATAAACCATTATAGCACAATTATTTAATGGAGAGAATATATGAATACAGAATCAAAATTACATAAAGTAAGAAATATTGAAACACTAAAAGATATGATAAATGGTAACGCTGCATTATTTGGAGATAGAACTGCGTTTATGACGAAAGAAAAGAAGGGCGGAGAATATAGTTCGATTACTTTTTCACAGTTCAAAAGAGATGTAGATGCCTTAGGTACTAAATTAATCGAAATGGGCTTAGGCGGACAAAAAATTGCCATAATGGGGAACAATTGTTACCAGTGGGTAGTTGCGTATTTTGCAATTGTTAACGGTGCTGGAGTTGCAGTTCCACTTGACAAAGAATTAAAGCAGAATGAAATTGAGAATTTAATTAAAACTGCCGATTGTAAAGCTGTTTTTTTCACGAATAATTACAAAAAATATTTTGAAAAGTCAGATTTACAATACTTGTTTTCAATGGACGCATATCAAATTAAAGAAAATATGAACAAAGAAAATCATATTTATTCATTAATTAATGATGGGTATAAATTGTTAGATGGCGGCGATGACACTTTCATTAAAATTAATCTTGATCCAAATGAAATGAGAGTTATTTTGTTTACATCTGGTACAACGGGTACACCTAAAGGTGTAATGCTTTGTCATAGAAATATTTGTTCAGATGTTATGGCAACTAATCAAATTGTAAAACTTTACGAAGGTGAAAGCTCACTTTCAATTCTACCAATACATCATACCTTTGAATCTTCAATGGGTATTATGGTTATATTGAGCCAAGGATGTGCAGTTGCGTTTTGTGAAGGGCTTAAGTATGTTTTAAAGAACATACAGGAAGCTCAAACTAGCATTTTAATAGGAGTTCCTTTGATTGTTGAATCTATCTATAATAAAATTTGGAAAGAAGCTATAAAGTCAAAAAAAGACAAAATGCTAAATGTGGCGATTAAACTGAATAAAACATTACAAAAACTTGGTATTGATCAAAGGAGAAAAATTTTCCATTCTGTTTACAAGAAGTTTGGAGGAAATCTACGACTAATTATTTGTGGAGCGGCGGCACTTGATCCAAATGTACTAAGGGGTTTTGTAGATCTAGGGTTTGACATTTCACAAGGATATGGTTTAACAGAAACATCTCCACTAGTGACAGGTGTTCCTGATTTTGAAGATATTCACAAAAAGGCAGGTTCCTGCGGTCCAGCTATACCAGGAGTTGAGATTAAAATTGATAATCCAAGTGAGGATGGAATTGGAGAAGTATTAATTAAAGGACCAAATGTTATGCTTGGATACTATAACCTACCGGAGGAAACAGCAAAAGTTATAGTAGATGGATGGTTCCATTCAGGGGACTTGGGCTTTATGGACAAGGACGGATGGCTATATCTAACAGGTAGATCTAAAAATGTAATTGTTACAAAGACAGGTAAAAATATTTATCCAGAAGAAATAGAGCTTGAAATAAATGCCCTGGATTTTGTTGAAGAATGTATGGTTTATGGATTAGAAGAAGAAGGTAACGATGATTTACTAGTTGCTGTTCAAATCAAACCTGATTATGAGAGCATTGTTGAGCGCAATGGACGTGAATTAAATGATGCTGAAATCTATGAATTTTTTAAGGATGAAATATATGAACTTAACAAGAAACTTCCAAGCTATAAACGTGTAAAAAGTATTACAGTTCGTAAGGAAGACTTTATTAGAACTACAACAAAAAAAATCAAGAGACAAGAAAATTTGTAGATAGTGTGAAGAACCTTGCGTAAACCTATAAAGTAGTAAGGTTCTTTGTTATTATATTTGTAAACCGATATAAGAATACTTAATGGAGGAATAAATGAAAAAGAAAGTAATATCATTATTAATGTGCGCAGTTATGGTTTTTTCTGTATTTGCAGGGCTAAACACTTCAGAAGCAGAAGCCTACAGAATTAAAGAAGGTAAAGAAGTCAAAGGGCTGTGGGTTGGATTTTGTGATTTTGAAGAATTAGGACTAAAAACTACATCAGAGGAAACGTTTAGAAAAAATACTGCTAAATTATTAGATAGAGCCAAAACCTATAGAATTAATACAGTATATTTCCATGCTAGAGCTTTTCAAGATGCAACATATAGAAGTGAAACATATAAAGCTTCAAAGTATATGAGCTCGTCTACTGCAATCGCATCAGAAGCCTTTGCAAATTTTGATCCACTTGAAATATTTGTACAAGAAGCACATAAGAGAAAGATGGAATTACATGCATGGCTTAATCCTTATAGAATAACTTATGATACATTTTTAGACCCTGCAAAAGAATCGTCTACAAATGATATTAAAAATGCTATAAGAGAAATTATGGAGTATGATGTTGACGGTTTCCATTTTGACGATTATTTTTATCACTCATCAAAGTATTACAAAGATCTTTCAACTGGCAAAAGATATACAATAAATACATCTGAAGCAGCTAAGAGAAAAAATGTTAATAACATGATTAAGTCTGTAAGAAAGATGATAAAGGATAAAGATCAAACTTTAAGGTTTGGAATTAGCCCTCAAGGCAATTACGATAATGCTATGAAAACAGGTGCTGATATAAAAACTTGGCTTGCAAGTGATGAATATGTTGATTATGTTACTCCTCAAATTTACTGGACAGATGACTGGGGAACTAAAGGTGGTGTAACAATGTTTACGAACCGATTGAATCAGTTTAGTGAAATGAGAGTAAATAAGGATGTAAAGATGTATATAGGCCTTGCACTTTATAGAGCAAATAAGTCTTTTAAAGATGATAAAGGTTGGAAAAAGAGCCAAAACAACATGAGCGTTCAGATTGATAAGTTAAGAGCAGCAGGTATGGATGGCTTTGTATTCTTCAGTGCTCCAAACTTATTTTCAAGCACTGCAAAACAGGAAAGAATTAATATGAAACCTCAAATTGCAAATAAAGAATATCTTTATTAAATAAAAATATTAATTACAAAAACGAAAAAACGATGGGAGACACTTCCATCGTTTTCTTTTACTTGTTTTTAATTTGTAAAACACATTTAACTTATGTGTATGTGGGGACGGGTGAGATTAAGCGTTAGCTTGGTTGAATCTCTTGTTAAGTCTAGAAATTTTTCTAGCTGCTGTATTCTTATGGTTAATTCCCTTAGAAACTGACTGCATAAGCTTTTTTTCAGCAAGATCAAGATATTTCTTTGCAGATTCCATATCGCCTTCAGCGATAGCTGCATCGAAGCTCTTTAGTACAGCTTTGATATGTGCCTTAACACGTTTGTTTCTAGCTGTTTTCTTTTCGATAACATTGATTCTCTTTTTTGCGCTTTTAATATTTGCCATTTTAAATTCACCCCACTTCTTCTTAAAATTTGTTTTTTTAGCAAAACTCGCTTTTAGTAGTATATAATAAATTTAGATTGAAATCAAGAGTATTTTCTAGTAAAATAATAAATATTAAAGAAAATGTTTAATAGAAATGAGGACAGAATGAATTCATATCAAAATAATATAAGAAATTTTAGTATCATAGCTCATATTGACCATGGTAAATCTACTTTGGCAGATAGAATTTTGGAACATACAGGTGTAGTTGCCAAAAGAGATATGAAAGAACAATTTTTAGACAATATGGATCTTGAAAGGGAACGTGGAATAACAATTAAACTTCAAACTTCAAGACTTTCATACAAAGCTAAAGATGGGAATGAGTATATCTTTAACTTAATCGACACTCCAGGACACGTTGACTTCACTTATGAAGTTTCACGTAGTTTAGCAGCATGTGAAGGTGCAGTTTTAATAGTTGATGCAACACAAGGTGTTGAAGCTCAAACTTTAGCAAATGTGTATTTAGCTCTAGATGAGGACTTAGAAATTGTTCCTGTACTAAATAAAATTGATCTGCCAAGTGCAAGACCTGATGAAATCAAACTAGAAGTTGAAGAAATTATAGGCATTGACGCAAGTGAGGCTCCCCTAGTATCAGCAAAAGAAGGTATAGGAATTGAAGATTTGCTTGAGGAAATTGTAAAAAAAGTTCCAGCACCGAAGGGAGATGTTAATGGCAAGCTAAAAGCATTAATATTTGACTCATATTATGATAACTATAAAGGTGTTGTTATTTATACGAGGGTTTTTGAAGGTAAAGTTAAACCGGGTGATATTATTAGGCTGATAAACACTAAATCTAAATATGAAGTAACTGAGGTTGGAACGTATTCACCAGGGCCTGTTCCATGTGATGAACTTAGAGCTGGTGAAGTTGGATATATTTCAGCAAGTATTAAGCAGGTTAGAGATGCAAGAGTTGGTGACACAATTACATTAGATAAAGATCCGACAGAAGAAGCCTTACCAGGGTACAAAAAGGCGCAATCTATGGTTTATTGCGGAATTTATCCAGCAGATGGAGAGAAATACGAAAACGTAAGAGATGCTCTTGAAAAATTACAAGTAAATGATGCGGCATTTAACTTTGAGCCAGAAACATCAACAGCATTAGGATTTGGTTTTAGATGTGGATTTTTAGGACTTTTACATATGGAGATAATTGTAGAACGTTTAGAAAGAGAATTTAATTTAAGCGTTATTACAACATCACCAAGTGTAATTTATAAAGTAGTTATGAATGATGACACCGAAGTTATGGTGCAAAATCCAAGCAACTTACCAGATTTAATGACGATTAAACATATTGAAGAGCCTATTGTAAAGGCGGATATTATGATACCAAAAGAATATGTTGGCAACATTATGCAGATTTGCCAGGAGCGAAGAGGCAAGATGCTACACATGGAATATATAAATGAAAATCGAGTACAGCTTCATTACGAAATGCCACTTAACGAAGTAATATATGACTTTTTTGATGCACTTAAATCAATGACGAGAGGTTATGGTTCTCTTGATTATGAATTTATTAGATATGAAAAATCATCATTAGTAAAAATGGATATATTGCTTAATAAAGATTTAGTTGATGCTTTTTCCATGATAGTGCATGAATCAAAGGCTTACTACAGAGGGAAATTTGTATGTGAAAAGCTAAAAGAAGTAATTCCTATGCATCAATTTGAAGTTCCAATTCAGGCTTCGATCGGTCAAAAAATAATAGCGAGAACAACTGTAAGAGCGTATAGAAAAGACGTAATTGCAAAGTGCTATGGTGGGGATATATCAAGAAAGAAAAAATTACTTGAAAAACAGAAGGAAGGTAAGAAACGTATGCGTCAATTTGGTAAAGTTGAAGTACCACAAGAAGCTTTTACTGCTGTTTTGAAATATGATGAAAACAAATAATTAAGGAAAATCTATGAAAATACTTTGTGTTGGGGGCTTCGGCTTTTTAGGTGCAATAGCTAGATATATAATTAGTCTCGTTCTAAATAACGGGACTTTTCCTTATGGTACATTTTTTGTTAATGTGTTAGGTTGCTTTCTAATTGTACTAATTTTTGAATATTTTTCAAAATACAAAAATATTAATCCTTTGATTGTAAATAGTTTTGCCATTGGATTTGTTGGTGCTTTTACTACTTTTTCGACATTTAGCGTAGAAACCGTTAATTTGATGATATCTGGAGATATCCTATATGGGGTAGTGTATGTGTTTGGTAGCATGATTACAGGACTAATAGGGTGCATTCTAGGTCTTACAACTAGTGAAGTATTATTAAAGGCGAGGAAATGCTCATGAATATAATTTTGGTTGGCATTGGAGGGGCAATAGGATCTGTTTTAAGAATGATAGTTTCATCATACTTGTCTAAGCTAAAAATATTTAATATATCAATTGGGACTTTATTTGTTAATATTACAGGGTCAATCTTGCTAGGCTTATTTATTAGATATAATTTAGATGAAAAAATGTATATGTTGCTCGGTATTGGTCTTTTAGGTGGATATACAACGTTTTCGACATTTAACTATGAACTTAGTGGTTTAATAAAACAAAAAAAAATACTATCTAGTATATGTTATATGTTTTTTATGTATACACTTAGTATTATTGGTGCTTTTTTGGCAATAACTATATAAGATAGGGAGATTTATAATGAGAGAACGATTAGGTATTTATATACATATACCGTTTTGTGAAAAAAAATGTAACTACTGCGGTTTTTTATCTTATGGAAAACCATGTATCAATGATATTGACAACTATGTTGCTCATTTGACTAAGGAAATTGAGATAAATGGAGAAACCATAGGTGAAAAGTACTATGTAGATACAGTGTTTATTGGTGGAGGAACCCCATCTATGGTGGATTCATTCCACATAAAAAATATTATGGAAACCATAAAGGGCAACTTTTACCTTATAAAAGACGCAGAAATAACTATAGAAGTTAATCCGAATTCAATTGATGAGTTTAAAGTGCATTCTTATTTAAGCGCTGGAATTAATAGAATTAGTATGGGTGTACAGTCTATGAATGATGAAATTTTAAAATCAATAGGACGTATACATAATAGAGATGAAGTAATACGGGCAATTGACATTATGGCAAAATGTAATGTTGACAATTATAATATTGACTTAATGTTCGGAATACCTGGTCAAACTATGGATATGTGGAGAGAAACCTTAAATGAGATTTTAAGATATAAGCCACCACATATATCATTTTACTCACTTCAACTTGAAGAAAATACTGTTTTTTATACTAAATACAAAAACGAAGAACTTGAGTTGATTAATAAAGATTTAAACGATGAAATGTATCATTTTGCAATAGATATGCTTAAAAAAAATGGATATAGTCATTATGAAATTTCCAATGCGGCATTAAAAGGTTATGAGTGCAACCATAATATGAAATATTGGACAATGGCTGAATTTATGGGGATTGGACTTGGCGCTTCATCATTTGCTATGGGACATAGGGCAAAAAATGTAGAGGATTTATCTAAGTATTATGCTTTAATTGATGAGGGTTATGCGTCTTTAAATGCAGATGAATTCAAAAAAGAATCAAAACAAGAAGCCTATGGAATATATGTGTTTACCAGATTAAGGCTTACAGATGGAATTGATTTAAGTCTATTTGAAGAAGATTTTGGAGAAAAATTTGAGGATGTTTTTTCAAATTTGATGCCGTTTATTATTGAGCAAAAGAGTTTGGGAAATGTAAAGTATGACGGAAATATATTTGCTTTAACAGAGCAAGGTATAGACGTTTCAAATGAAATAATGTGTGAGTTTGTGTGAGGTGATTAAAAAATGGAAAAATATATAATGTCCTTAGATCAAGGGACTACTAGCTCAAGATGTATTTTGTACAACAAAAAGGGTGAGATTATAAGTGTTGCACAAAAAGAGTTTAAGCAAATTTATCCACAAGATGGTTGGGTTGAGCATGATCCAATGGAAATATGGTCAGGGCAAATAGGTGTTGCCCAAGAAGCTCTTTATAAAATTAATGGAACTTTTAAAAATGTTGAGGCGATAGGAATAACAAACCAAAGGGAGACTACAATTGTATGGGACAAATCTACTGGTGAACCTATTTATAATGCTATAGTTTGGCAATGTCGAAGAACTGCTGAATATTGTGATGAGTTAAAAGCTCAGGGTTATACTGAAACCTTTAAAGAAAAAACAGGACTGTTAATAGACTCGTATTTCTCTGGATCTAAACTAAAGTGGATACTGGACAACGTGAAAGGTGCAAAAGAAAAAGCAGAAAAAGGCGAACTTTTGTTTGGTACAATTGAAACTTGGCTTATATGGAAGCTTACAGATGGAAAAGTTCATGTAACAGATTACTCAAATGCTTCAAGAACATTAATGTTTAATATTAAAACATTAACGTGGGATGATGAATTGATTGAAATTCTAGATATACCTAAAAACATGTTGCCAAAACCAATGCCATCGTCTGCTATTTATGGTGAAACTTCGGCTCATATTTTTGGTGGCAAAATACCTATTGCAGGAGCTGCAGGGGATCAGCATGCTGCACTTTTTGGACAAACTTGTTTTGAAGAAGGTGAAGGCAAGATGACATATGGAACCGGTGGGTTTATGCTGATGAACACTGGTGAAAATCCTGTTACGTCAAAACATGGCTTAATAACAACTATTGCATGGGGCTTAAATGGAAGAGTTAATTATGCATTGGAGGGGTCAATATTTGTAGCAGGAGCTGCTGTTCAGTGGTTGAGGGATGAACTTGAGATAATTCCTCGTTCAGAAGTATCTGAAAAAATGGCATTATCTGTTCCTAACTCAAATGGACTTTTTGTAGTTCCAGCTTTTGTTGGACTGGGTGCGCCATATTGGGATCCTTACGCTAGAGGAATGATTCTTGGGATAACAAGAGGTGCAAATAAAAATCATTTAGTTAGAGCTACTCTTGAATCACTAGCATATCAGACGAAGGATCTAGCAGATGCAATGGTAAATGATACTGGCAAAGAATTAAGATCATTTAATGTAGATGGTGGGGCAAGTGCAAATGAGTTTTTAATGCAGTTTCAAGCTGATATTCTAAACCAAGAAGTTAAAAGACCAAGTTGTATAGAAACGACATCTCTAGGTGCCGCATATCTTGCAGGGCTTGCTACAGGCTATTGGAAAAGCATTGAAGATATAAAGCTTAATTGTAAAATTGATAAAATATATAAACCGAATATGGAAAGTGATGCTAGAAATGAACTTTTAAGGAAATGGCATAAAGCTGTAAATCTTGCAAAGGGCTGGATTGACTAATATGACAGGTTGCCGAGTAGTTCAAAGTCCATTTGGTGAAATTACATATAAATATCAAATCAAAAATGTAAAGAACATTAATTTAAGAGTAAATAAGAATGGGGAAGTTAAAGTTTCATTTAATAGGTATACTTCTTTTAAAACCGTAGATTCCTTTGTTTTAAGGTATGCTCAAAAAATTTGTGTTTCAATAAAAAAACAGAGTTTAGATAATAAAAATCAGGAATATCAAAGAGAAATTCTTAAAGACTCCAAAATGAAACGAAGAATAGAAAATATTTTTATACAAGAAGTAGAAAAAGCTATATATAAATATAGGTTTGACAGATTTGGTGTTTTGATGCCAAGTGTAAAAGTTAGATACATGACATCAAGGTGGGGGTCTTGCAGACCAAGTAAAAAATCAATTACACTTAATGTTAGGTTAATTAACTATCCTATTGAGGTTTTGGAATATGTAATTGTTCATGAATTGGTGCATTTTATTGTTTGTAATCATTCGAGTGAGTTTTATCATCTTCTTGAAAGTTTAATGGGAGATTGGAAAGAGAGAGAAAAAATTCTTAAAAATGGTAAGGAGTCTATTTATGAGCAAGGAAAAGAGTAAAAGAAACAAAAAGGAAAAATTTTGTTTTGTCTTATTTATTTTTTCTGCAATATATAATATTGCGGCATTATTTGTGGTACCACCAGTAAAACATATGCCATTAGATATAATTACTATGAGGTTTTCTGTTTTTATGTTTATTTTTCTTGCTATTACAATTCCAACAGCAGCTTTGGCAAATGTAAAAGGTGTACGATATAAGTTGCCTTTATTTAAAAAGAATAGAGCTATTTATTCTGCAATTGCAATTATGGCTTTAGTTATATTTGGATTTTTGGTGTATAACTTAAGTGAGCTTTACTTACATAGTGAAATATATAAAATTGGAATAGAGAACTATAGCAAATAAAAGAAATTTCAAAAAATTCTAATATTTTCATTGATATATTAGTACATTGGTAGTAATATAAATTTATAAATTAATGATTGTGAAGTTGCAGTTAGGGGGAAATAATATGAAAATTTTAGTACCAATTGATGGATCAGATAATGCGCTAAAGGCATTAAGTTTTGCTGCTAATATGGCGTTAGGCAAAGAGGACTATGATATTACTGTTTTATTTGGTATAGCTCATGACAGTAGTCTTGTTCAGTTTTTTAAGGAAATAGAAGAAGACGGAAACAAAAAAGCTGACATAGCATTCAAAAAAGCCAAAGAAGAATTAGAAAAATTCCAAGGAGTTAATGCGGATTTCATAGTTAAAACAGGTTTTGAGGCTGCTGATATCATACTTAAAGAAGAATATGAAGGTGGATATGACACAGTTGTAATGGGATCAAGAGGCCTTAATAGTTTAGAGAAATGGCTTGTTGGATCTGTATCAACAAAGGTTGCAAAGCATTCAGCATGTACTGTAATATTAGCGAGATAATAATTATACTAAAGGGGCACATTGTGCTCCTTTAAATCGAAAATGGTTAAGTGAAAGGAAATAAATTAAATGGTTATATATTGTTACCCAAAATGTTCAACATGCAAAAAAGCGATTAAATGGCTTGATGATAGAGGTATAGAATATGAATATAAGGATATTTCATTAGAAAATCCTAATGCGGAAGAACTTGGTGAGTTTTATAAAAAATCAGGATTAGAAATAAAGAGATTCTTTAATACTAGTGGGCTAAAATATCGAGAACTAAATTTAAAAGATAGATTAATCGATATGGACGATAAGGAAAAACTAGAGTTATTAGGAACAGATGGAATGTTGGTTAAACGACCACTAGTTATAGGTGAAAATTTTGTACTTACTGGATTTAAAGAAGTGGAATGGACAGAATATATTATATAGTAAAAAATGACGCAATGATTGCGTCATTTTTGCTTTATGTAGTATTTAAAATAAATAGAAATGCCCAGGCCTGAGCATTTCTATTTATACGTATACTTATTTTTGTATCTCATATCAACTTATTGGATTTATTACTTATTACTTATTACTTATTTTTTATTAAGCTGATATGTTGTTTTTTGTAATTAGATTATTAAGAGTTTTTAGTGCAGAAATTGTAGCTGCTTTTGCTTCTGAAGCTGTAGTGCTCTGATTTGTTCTTGCAACCATAGATGAATACATGTTTACTGCTTCCTTTTTTGTAACATAAGGTGTAACTCCATTTTTAATAATGTTATAAATATTTGTGTTCTTTTTCATAATATACTCCCTTCAATTAATGATTCGTTTTAAATTAACCATCATATATCCTTATCCTATATATTACTATATAAAGCAAATAGCGTGCCAACTCGCTGGATGGATATGTAAAAAATAAAAAAACATATATAAAGCTTGAAATTTCAATAAGAAATTTTTATATATAGTATTTTATTATAATATTTATAAAATATATTGTAGCAAAAAACAAACATAAATGATACGTAATCGATTCTAAAGTGAAATACTGTGACTCGAAAACGTATCATTTTATTGACTAAATATAATTGATTTTATATACTGTTGTTAAGAGGAGGTGATATTAATGAAATTGGAACTTAAAGATACTTTTGGATTATCAAGAGTTATAGAACCAATAAATGCAGTACCGGTGAATGCATGGAAAATTGATAATTCAAGAGAAATTAGTCCATATGAATGTAGAATAGCCGTAGAAATAGTTCATTTAGAAAGAGATAGTTTTCAGCAGATTTGTAGTGACTGTGGTTTTGATGATACTAGAATTAAAGCGAAAATAATTGAAATAACAAATAAGAGAGGTAAGCTTCATAATCCATTTACTAAAACAGGTGGTGTTTGCTATGGTATGATAGAGGAAATGGGTGAAGAATACAAAAAAACATCAGAATATTCCGTTGGGGATTATTTACTATGTCAAACAACCTTAACTGCTATACCTCTTCACATTGAAACAATACACGAAATTGATTTCAACTATGGTGAAATATTTATTACAGGATATGCAATAGCTTTTTTGGGATCGACATTTTATTCAATAGAAAACAATGAAGATGTTAATTATACGATGGCTACTATTGATGAGTCTGGAAGCTTATATAATATAGCTCACTTAGTTGAAGAAAATATGAAGGTTATGATTATTGCAAAGGATTTGATGTCAGCGGTGATATATTCTGGAGCAATTAAGAAGGCTTTACAAAATAAATGCTATATAGTGATAGTTCTTGATATAGATTCATTTGGTAAACTAACTAACAAACAAGTTGAAAATATTTTAAATGACTGTGCGGACAGTGTTTATATAGTAGATATAGCTAGTCCTTTAGCTGCATTTAAAGAAATAACTATTAAAGAAAATGACCTGATGGACTTTACAATTAATTGTGAAGATATGATGGGTAGTGAGGTATTAGGCGTATTAATGACTAAAAATAAAGGCAAATTATATTTTACAAGTACGCAAAACGGATATACCCAAGGAATTTTTACAGCTGAAAGTATGGGCAAGGAACTTGTAACCTACTCTTTGGATCAATATTCGACAGGATATCAAAATTTTACTATGGAGCTTTTAAATGAAATAAAAAGTGAAGTTAAAAAGATTAATAGATTGTATAAAACCTTAAATAATAGTACTTTTAACGAGAGAAAAGAACTAATGGCGATTAATAAAAAAGCTGGTCAAACAGATGAATTTATTTATGCAAGTAAAGAAACAGAATCACTTATTAATGAAACAATTAATATAGCCAGTTTCGATTGTAATGTAATAATACAAGGAGAAACAGGTGTTGGTAAAGAAATGGTTCTTGGATTAATTCATAAAAATAGTGAGAGAAAATCTATGCCTTGTATTAAAATTAACTGTGCAACTATACAGGAAAATTTAGCTGAATCAGAATTCTTTGGATATGAAGAAGGATCTTTTACTGGTGCAAAGAGTGGGGGCAAAAAAGGTTATTTTGAACTTGCAAATGGAGGAACACTCTTTTTAGATGAGGTTGGACAGCTTTCTTTGAATTTGCAATCAAAATTACTTAGGGTTTTGCAAGAAAATCAGTTCTTTAGAGTTGGTGGAGTTGATCCAGTAAATGTAAATGTAAGAGTTGTTTGTGCCAATAACATACCTTTAAGACAGTTAGTTGAAGAAAGTAAGTTTAGAGAAGATTTGTATTATAGACTTAACATTTGTACAATTAATATTCCACCATTAAGAGAGAGGCGTGACGATATCGGGGCTCTTGCGGTTGCATTTGCGATGAAATTTTGTAAGAAATATAATGTTGAAAAAGAATTTGATATTAGTGCACTAAAAAGACTCAGTAAATATCACTGGCCAGGAAATGTAAGAGAGCTTGAAAATACAGTTCATAGAATTATAATTAATACAAACGGATATGTGATAACTGATAAGGATATTGAAGCTGTATTAAATGAAGGTGTTTACGATGAAATACTACTTGATTTAAGAAATACAATGAGAAACAATGTTTCACTTGATTTCAATAAACTTGTTGAGTCGCAAGAAAAAAAATTAATTACTTATGGCTTAAAGAAGGCAGGTAGTACACGTAAAGCTGCCGAATTGTTAAATATGACACAGGCTCAACTAATGAGAAAGAAACAGAAATATGGAATTTAAATAACTAAAATTTATAGAAAAGAAATAAGTGAATTTGTCGTTAAAATTTATGACAAAATCGTTATTTCTTTTTTAAATATAATATTGACATATAAATAGTTTAGTGCTAAATTATATCTATGGTTAGCACTCGTAAGAATTGAGTGCTAACAAATAAGGAGAAAGATATGGATTTAAACGAAAGAAAATTAAAAATACTTCAGGCTATTATTGGTGATTTTATTTCAACCGCTGAACCTGTAGGGTCTAGATCTCTTTCTAAGAAGTATAACCTTGGCGTTAGTCCTGCGACAATTAGAAATGAAATGTCGGATTTAGAGGATATGGGATTTTTGACACATCCTCATACCTCAGCAGGTAGAGTTCCTTCGGAGAAAGCGTATAGATTATATGTTAACTCAATAATGGAAAAGAGAGAACTCAGCCAGGAAATTAAAGATACTATAGCCAAGGAGCTATATGATAATGTATCAGAACTGGATAGAACAATTGAGCATGCAGCCAAATTGCTATCTGAGATTACAAACTTAACATCTTTTGCTATAACTCCAAACAAAGAGCAAGATACATTGAAGTGTATTAACTTACTACCTGTTGATGATACTACAGTAGTTCTTATGATTGTTTCCGAAAGCGGTAAAGTTTCAAATACTGCATTAAGATTAAATTATAACTACACAGAAGAGTCGTTAAATATACTTTCAAAATCAATGACATTTTCCTATAGAGGCAAAACTTTAAGTGAAGCCTTGACTATGGATATAATACAGTCATTTGAAACAGATATTGAAGCTATGAGTGGTCTTGCACGAAATGTTATGCCAAACTTTGTTAAAACCTTAGAGGATATGTTAAATGTAAATTTATATATGGATGGGCTTACCAATATATTTTCATTTCCTGAGTATAATGATATTACAAAGGCTAGAACATTTATGGAAATGCTTTCTAACAAAAAAGATTTAGCAAAAAAAATATCCAATAGAGATGATGGTATTATGATAACCATAGGAACAGAAAATGATGATGAAGGTCTCAAAGATTGCAGTTTGATTACTGCAACATATCATATAGATGGGAAATTAGTTGGGAAGCTAGGTGTTATAGGGCCAACAAGAATGAAATATGAAGAAATCACTTCAGTAATTGAATACTTGACGGACAATTTAAGTAATACCTTTAAGTTAACAGGAGGGAAAAATGACGATGAATGAAAATGAAAAAGTGAATATAGAAAACACTTGTGAAGGCGATTGTAAATGCGGCTGTGGTGAAGAAATCACTACTGATGAAGGCTTTGAATGTGGTTGTGGCTGCGAAGACGAATCATCTACAAGCGAAGGCTGTGGCTGTGGCGGCAACTCAGAAGAAGAAAAGACTTGTTGCAGCGACGATGTAGAGCAAGAACCAAAAGAAACTTGTGAAAAAGTAGAAGATGAAGACTTAAATACTAGATATTTAAGATTAATGGCAGATTTTCAGAACTTCAAAAAAAGAGCTGAGAAGCAAAGGGGTGAAATTCACGCTTATGCCAACGAAAAAATTGTTACTAAACTACTAGAAGTAATGGATAATTTTGAGAGAGCATTAAACCACGATGACAATTCAGATGGTTTTAAAGAAGGTATGGAATTGATATTTGTTCAATTGAAAGATGTCCTTACAAACTCTGGTGTTAGTGAAATAGAAACTGAAGGAGCAGAATTTGATCCAAACTTTCATAATGCAGTAATGATGGAAGACAGTGATGATCACAGTAGTGGAGAAATTTCAGCGGTACTTCAAAAGGGATATACTTTAAATGGTAAGGTTATAAGACCTTCTATGGTAAAAGTAGCAAAATAGTTAAAAAATATTTTATGAAAAATAAAGGAGAAAAATAAAATGGGAAAAGTAATAGGAATCGATTTAGGAACAACTAACTCATGTGTTGCAGTATTAGAAGGTGGAGATCCAACAGTAATTGCAAACGCAGAAGGAAATAGAACAACACCATCAGTTGTTGGTTTTGCAAAGAATGGCGAAAGATTAGTAGGAGAAACAGCAAAAAGACAGGCTGTAACAAATCCAGATAGAACAATTGCATCAATTAAAAGATATATGGGAGAAGATCACAAGGTATCAATTGATGGCAAAGACTATACACCACAAGATATTTCAGCTATGACATTAGCTAAACTAAAGGCAGATGCTGAAAGTTATTTAGGAGAAAAAGTTACAGAAGCTGTAATTACTGTACCTGCATACTTTACAGATAGCCAGAAACAGGCAACAAAAGATGCTGGAAAAATTGCTGGATTAGAGGTAAAAAGAATTATAAACGAACCAACAGCAGCAGCATTAGCTTATGGTCTTGACAAAGAAGATGGTCATCACAAAATATTAGTTTACGACTTAGGCGGTGGTACATTTGACGTTTCTATCCTTGAACTTGGGGATGGAGTATTTGAAGTACTAGCTACAAGTGGTAATAACAAATTAGGTGGAGACGACTTTGACGAAGCTTTATTAAACTTTATGGCAGATACTTTTGCTAGAGAAAATGGTGTTGATCTAAGAAAAGATAACATGGCACTTCAAAGATTAAGAGAAGCTGCTGAAAAAGCAAAAAAAGAACTTTCTAGTTCTCAGACTACAAATATAAACCTACCTTTCATTACTGTTAATGAAGCAGGTCCTCTACATATGAACATGGATATTACAAGAGCTAAGTTTGATCAGCTTACTTCAGAATTAGTACAAAAAACTATTGAACCAATGAAAAAAGCTATGAACGATGCAGGTGTAACTACAAATGATTTAGCAAAAATCATCCTAGTTGGTGGTTCTACTAGAATTCCAGCAGTACAGGAAGCTGTTAAGAATGTAACTGGTAAAGAGCCATTTAAAGGTGTTAACCCAGATGAATGTGTTGCTATTGGTGCAGCTATTCAGGCAGGTGTATTAACAGGAGAAGTTAATGACGTGTTACTACTAGACGTTACTCCACTATCATTATCAATTGAAACTTTAGGTGGAGTTGCTACTAAATTAATTGAGAGAAATACTACTATTCCTACAAAGAAAAGCCAGATTTTCTCAACAGCAGCAGATAATCAAACAGCAGTAGATATTCATGTAATGCAAGGTGAAAGAGAAATGGCAGCAGGAAATATTACTCTAGGTCGTTTCCAGTTGACAGGAATTCCAGCTGCACCTCGTGGAATACCTCAGATTGAAGTAACATTTGATATTGATGCTAACGGTATTGTAAACGTAAGCGCAAAAGATATGGGTACAGGTAAGGAACAGAGAATTACAATTACATCTTCAACTAAACTTTCTGATGATGAAATTCAAGCAAAGGTTAAAGAAGCAGAACAATTTGCAGAAGAAGATAAAAAGAGAAAAGAAGAAATTGAAGTTAAAAATCAAGCTGAAACTTTAATATATGAAACTGAAAAGAACCTAAAAGAATTAGAAGGTAAACTATCAGAAGAAGAAATTGCAGGAATTAATGCTGCGAAGGATGAGCTAAAATCAGCTCTTGAAGCAGGAAATATTGATGAAATAAAAGAAAAGAATGAAAAACTTACAGAGCAGTTCCATGTAATTTCAACAAAACTATACGAACAGGCTCAGGCAGCGGGAGTTGATCCAAATATGGCTGGTGGATTTGATCCAAACATGGCTGGTGGAAATATGGGTGGAAACCCTAACCCAGGTCCAGCTGGAGATAACGTTGTTGATGCAGATTATGAAGTTGTTGATGAAAAGGATAAGGAAGAAAAATAATGGCTGAAAAAAGAGATTATTATGAGGTCTTAGGTCTTCAAAAGGGTGCAAGTGATGATGAAATCAAAAAAGCTTTTCGTAAAAAAGCAATGAAATATCATCCTGATAGAAATCCTGGAGACAAAGAGGCTGAAGAAAATTTCAAAGAAGTAAACGAAGCCTATAGTATTCTTAGTGATTCAGACAAAAAGAGTAAGTATGACAGATTTGGCCATGCCGGTGTTGATCCAAACGCCGGCTTTGGTGGTGCCGGTGGTGCTGGATTTGGAGGCTTCGAAGACATCTTTGACATGTTTGGTGGTATGTTTGGTGGCGGAAGTCGTGGTGGCTTTAGCTCACAACAGAGAAGGAATGCACCTAGAAAAGGTCAAGATCTTCAAATGAAAATTAGTATAACATTTGAAGAGGCTGCTTTTGGTGTCAAAAAAGAGATAAAAGTAAATAAATACGTTAAGTGTGGAAGTTGTAATGGAACAGGTGCCGAAAAAGGGACAGAAAAGAAAACTTGTCCTCAGTGTAATGGGACAGGGGAAGTTAGAACTGCACAGAGAACACCTTTTGGAACATTTCAAAGTACTGGACCTTGTCCACAATGTAACGGAACAGGGGAAATTATTGAAACACCTTGTTCTGAGTGTAAGGGCCAAGGCAAGGTTAAAAAAGACGTTACAATTTCAGTATCAATTCCAGCAGGAGTTGACAATGAGTCTGTAATAACTCTTAGAAATCAAGGTGAACCTGGTATTAATGGCGGTCCTGATGGCGATATCTATTTGATTATTGCTGTTAAACCTCACGATTTATATAAACGTGCAGGGCAAGATATCCAAATTGAAATACCAATTACTTTTGAACAAGCTGCTTTGGGTGACGAGATAATTGTTCCAACTTTAGAAGATAAGGTTTCATATAAAATTCCGGCAGGAACTCAATCAGGAACAGTATTTAGACTAAAGGGTAAAGGTATTGTTAGCACTAGGGGACATAAAAAAGGCGATTTATATGTAAAAGTTGTTCTTGAGGTTCCTACTAAGCTGACATCTAAACAAAAGAAAGCAATCAAAAAAATGAGTGATGAGCTTGATGATGAATGCTATTCAAAAAAAGGAAAATTCTTGGATTCTATCAAAGAAATATTTAAATAATATCAATAGTAAAAAGCGAAA
>JAVWMQ010000035.1:0-19623 GCA_036637375.1 Anaerovoracaceae bacterium | reverse complement strand
TGATACTTGGCGGGCGACTGCCTGGGAAAGTAAGACGTTGCCAGTTATTTTTTTTTATTTAGCACAGACTTGGATCTGTGTTTTTTTTTATTTTGTGTCTTTTAGTGAGTATGTTATAATTAGAGAGATGTATTTAATAGAAACGGAAAAGTAATGATTAATAGGGAGATAGTAGTGGGGAAAAAATGTTTTGAAATTACGAGCGCATGTTTCAAGGATTTTATAAGATATCCAGATTTTGTTGTTCAGAGTGGAAGCACTATTTTTATTGAAGGTGCTTCAGGAACAGGGAAAAGTTCGTTATTAAAGATTTTAAATGGTGTAAATAATTTGAGCGATGGGCAAATTAATTTTTTTGGTCAAGACATTGATGACATTGATACAATTGAGCTTCGTAGGAGAGTTACTTTGGTAGGCCAAAGTGTTTTTTTGTTTGATATGTCAATCAGAGAGAACTTTAGAGAGTTTTACAGATATAGGGGACTTGATTTAATTTCAGATGGCGAGATTAGGGAGTATCTTGATATATGTTTGGTGGATTTTGATATTGATGCTGACTGTTCACAAATGTCTGGAGGTGAAAAACATCGTGTGTATATAGCGATTTTTTTATCTTTAAGTGGAGAGGTTATTCTTTTAGATGAGCCAACAGCAGCCTTAGATGAGAATAATTCAATAAATTTAATTGGAAATATTAAGAGTTTTGCTGTAGAAAAAGGCAAAACCCTAATAATAGTTAGTCATAACACTGTGCTTGCTGAAAAATTTGCAGATAGTGTGATTTCAATAACAAAGGAGGCTAGCTATGAATAGTATAGTAGAGATTAATTTAGTGCAATTTTCAATTGTTTATGTACTTCTGTTGATAGTATTAGGGATTATGAAAAAGGGAAAAATAAACCAGTCAAAATTACTTATTATTGCCAGTATGAGGATGACGGTTCAACTTATTCTTGCAGGTTTGCTTTTAACATATATTTTCAAAAATCCGAATCCGATTTTTACAGTACTTTACGTAGTTGCTATGGCTGTATTTTCTATTCATAGGGCGTTATCAAGAAATAGTGAACTAGGAGAATGGTTCAAGGGTCCAATTGTAATTTCACTGGCAGGAACGGGCACATTTATTTTGTTTTTTTTCATAGTAGTTGTTGTAGGTGTAGATTTCCTTAATCCTCAATATACAATTCCCATTGGAGGAATGGTATTTGGAAATGCTATGACAGGAGTGACTTTAGGATTAAAGACTTTTCATGAAAGTTTGAAATCTGATCGCAATAGGATTCAAACATTAATAAACTTGGGTGTACCTCCAAGGAGAATACTTTCTCCTATTTCAAATAATGCCCTTGAAACGGCTTTAATGCCAACATTGAATTCTATGCTTGGAATGGGAATTATTTCATTACCTGGTATGATGACTGGACAAATATTGTCTGGCACATTGCCAATGACAGCAATTCTATACCAAATTGCAATTATGATTTCAATTTGCACTGCTGTATGTTTAGCTACATTTTGTTCATTATCACTAGGATCAAAAAAATTATATAACAAACGAAATCAAATTATTTTTTACGATAGGGAAAACTAAGAAAAGGGGAATTAGAATGGAGTATAGGAATTTAGATGTTAGAGTTAAAAAGGCTTGGGTTCTATCAAGAATAGGCGGTATTTTGATAATTGCAATTATTACTGTTATATTGAAGGTTCTTGATTTTAATTTCGAGTTCAATTTAATAGGTAATACAATTAATGGTTCAAAGGCAATTACAGGTTTTTTTGTATTACTATTAATTTATAAGGTTATTGGAGTTATTATTTATCCTAAAATTGAGTATAAACAGTGGAAATATATGATTGGTGAAGATAAGGTTGAAATTCAACATGGGATTTTTTATATAAAGCATACTGTGATACCTATTATTAAAATTCAACATATTACAATGACTCAAGGAATTATTTTTAAAGCCAATGATATTATGGAGGTTGATATATCACTTGCAAGTGGATCATTTTCAATAACAGGGCTTTCTATAGATGATGCAAGGGAGATTTCTGAGAACCTTAAAAATAAGATATACCTTCGCGACAAATACTTAAATAAGGAGGTATAGAGATGATTTATGGACCAAAGAGAGGTCATTTCCTCTATATTTTTCAAAATATATTTAAGGATTTTGGTTTGGTTATGATCTTTTTGATTGTTGGAATTATAATAGGGGATTTCTCTATATTACTTTCAAATGTTTATATAGTTATTATTGTCTGCTTAACTCCAATAATGAGGGTTTGCGAATATTTAACAACTTATATAAGTATTGATGAGGATAACCTATATGTAAACACTGGTTTTATAAAAAAGCGAAAGCAGCAAATGCCAATAGATTCAATAACTAATATAGACTTAACACAAAGTATGGTTTTTCAAGTATTTAAAGTGTACGCAGTAATAATTGAAAATAGTGCTGATATGAATAGTGTATTTAATAAAAAAATAAAAATTGTTTTAACAGAGAGTGATGTTAAGATTTTCAAAAGATTACTGCTAAAAGATGCAGAGGAATCTCTAGAAAACGATTCGAAGATATATGGAAAAGCTAGCAAATATGAGAATGTTAATATGGCTACTTCAAAGGAGATTTTTATTTTTGGTTTACTTAAATCGAATTTTTTGATTGTAATTCAAGCAATTTCTATTGTTGGAGCAGGGGCGTCAATTGGTGCAAAAGTTTTCTCAAAGGTAGAAATTGATGAGAGCGATGTTTGGTTTGAGATATTTTCTAGGCTTGATGGATTTCAGATAATAATTGTGTTTCTAGTTGCTTTGATATTAATTGGCACAGTTTTAAGTGTTATTGTTAATATAATTAAGTTTTGGAATTTCAGGATTGAAGATAAAGGAGAATCTTTTTTCATAGAGTATGGGCTTTTTATGAAGCGAACACATACGTTGGTTAAAGAAAAGATTAGTGGGATTAATTATAAGCAGCCAGTTTTAATGAGAATTTTTAAGGTGGGTTATTTAGAAGTTTCAGCAATTGGATATGGAAGTGCTGATGCCGATGAATCTGGGACATCTATGTTTTATCCTTTCATTAAGGAAAAATATTTAGAAAAATTTATTAATGATTGGACTGTAGAATTTTCATTTGCAGATCCTGTTGAGCTTTGCGATAAAAAAGCATTGAAATACTTTTTCCTTACACCAAGATTAGGTGTTGCTATAGTGATATTTGTTATGAGTTTATTATATTTAGACAATCTTAATGCAATGACAAAAGACTTTTTTGTGGATGCAGGGCTTGGAATTGTTTTTTTATGTGGATTGATTTTAATTAGCGCAGTGGTTTCTGTGATTTTGGAATTCAGGCTAATGGGGATTAGTGGTAATAAGGAAAACATAAAAGCTGTATATGGAGGGATTAACAAGAATACTGTTGTTTTGAAAACTAAGCATATAGAATCAATAGTTGATACTGGAAGTAAATTAAAAAGACGTAACGGATTTGTTACTTTAAAAATGGGAGTTTTTGCTCCAATAATATCAAATTCATACGTTGTAAAGAACATAAAAATTGAGGGGTATAATAGTATAAAAAATGTATTAAATTATTAGAAGTTATGCTATAATAATCAGATACCAAATGTAAAGAAAATGTTGATATGGTATGGGTATAATAGGTCGAGGTAGATAGTATTGTCATTTTAACTTGCTATCTTATTTTTGCCTATTAATTTGTTTGCATTATTTTGATGCGAGTTAATAGAACCGGGGGATTAAGAATGGAAAGAAAAAGTAAGTTTAGACGTGACAAAGACTACTCAGTAATAATAGGGTGTGGTAGACTTGGTGCAACAATAGCGTCTTCACTGTCAGACATGGGGAAAAATGTATTAATTATGGACACAAAAGAAGATTCTTTTAGAAAGTTATCACCTTCTTTTGCTGGACAAACAATGGTTGGTGATGCAACTGATTATTCTGTATTAAAGGAAGCGAATATTAGCCAGGCAACTGTGTTAATTCCTGTAACTCATAGTGATAATACTAACATTATGATTTCACAGATTGCAAAGGAAATCTTTAATGTTGAAACTGTGATTGCAAGACTTTATGATCCAGAGAGGGATGTTGTTTACAAGGAATTTGGCATTGAAACAATTTATCCTGCATACCTTGAATCAAGTCAGGTGCTAAAGTGGTACGGAGGTGATGGCGATGATGAATAGAGAAGAAAATATATTACTAGTTGGTGGATTAAAAAAAGCTAAAGCTCTTGCAAAGGTACTAATAAAAAAAGGCTATAATGTAACAATTATTAATAAGGTAAAGGATGACTGTTTAGTACTTGCTGAAATGGAGGATGTAACAGTAATTTATGGAGACGGTTCAAGACCGTTTGTACTGGAGGATGCAAATGCTAGCCATATGGGTATGGTTATTGCACTTACTAAGCGTGATGAAGATAATCTTGTAATATGTGAGTTGTGTAAGAAAAAATATAATATACCTAAAACGGTATCTTTATTAAATGATCCTAAAAAAACAGATTTTTTCCATGATATGGGGGTTGATTCTGTTGTATGTGAAATAAATGTAATTACTAGCTTGTTAGAGCAACAAGTTCATGTTGATGAAATAACAAATGCTGTTCCAATTGATAATGATGATATTGCGATTTTAGAGATATTTGTACCAGTTGAAGCTCCAGTTGCAGGAAAATTAATTGAGGAACTAAATATTGATGAAGAAATTGGTATCGGGTGTATAGTTAGAAACGGAAAAAGTATAATACCTAGAGGATCAACGCAGATTTTGAGTGGGGATAAACTTATTGTTATTTGTTATGGAAAGGAAAGCGTATCAGTAACAAGACAAATTACTGGTAGAGTGAATAAGAAGAGAGTATGAGGAATTTGTTAAAAGAAAAAAACGAAAATGGGAAGTTGATGATTCTGATTGGAATTATTACAATGTTCCCAGTAGTAGTTTTACCATTCTACCCTTCTGAGGTAGGTTTGGCATGGACATTTTTGTTGCCGGGAGGCTTAATATCATTACTAGGATTTATTTTGTGTATATTTTCCAAACGACGTAGTTCTAGATTAACTTGGCAGGAAAATTTACATAGTTCAAGTATGACAGTATTGTTTTGTTGGTCATTAGGGTTTGTAGCTAGCGCGTTACCGTTTTATTTGTCAGGCCAAATGGGGATACTTGGTTCACTATTTGAATCTATTAGTGGATGGACAACTACAGGACATTCGGTAATGGATGTAAGTAAAGTAAGCCATATATTTCTATTTCACAGATCTTTAATACAGTTTATTGGGGGTCTTGGCTTTGTAATGATGATGGTAATGATCGTCCAAAGTAAGCAAGCTATGAATCTATTTCATGCAGAGGGACATACGGATAATTTGGCACCAAATTTAAAGAAAACTGCTAGAACAGTATTTTCAATGTTTATGGGTTTCCTTGTAAGCGGTGTAATACTTTATAGGATTTTTGGAATGCCAATATTTGATGGTATTTGTCATACTATGAGTGCCTTATCTACAGCGGGATTTTCAACACAAGTAAATAGTATTGGTACTTATGACAGTGTACCAATTGAAATTATCACTATGGTGCTAATGATAATTGGCATTGTAAACTTTGCAGTTTTACTTTTGATGCTTAAAGGTAAGTTTAGAGCAGCATTTAAGGTAACGGAAATAAAGTTCAGTGTATTTGTAATGGCAGCTTTTTTCCCATTTATAGGTGTTGCACTGTTTTCAAGGCTACATTACTCATTGGGTGAATCTATGCGTAAGGCTGTTTTTAATGGGGTATCGGCTATTACAACAACGGGTTATGCTACGGATGATTTTGGTACATGGCCACCTTTTGCAATTGGTATGATGATTTTATTAATGCTTATTGGTGGAGGTATTGGATCAACTGCGGGTGGTATTAAATTAATTCGTGCGTATTTGTTATTGCAAATCGTTTGGGTAGATATTAAAAAAAGAGTATCTAGTAAGAGAAGAGTTTTTGTTGCGCATTATAATAGAGCGCAAGGCAGAGTTGTAATTGATAACAGTCTAATTAAAGAGGTTTTAAGCTTTGTAGCTTGCTATCTAATGGTGTTTATAGTTGGATCACTTCTATTAACATTGACAGAAGATTGTAGTTTGTCTGATGCTATGTTTGATTTTTCATCTTCTCTTGGAGGTGTTGGACTAACAACTGGAATTACAGGAGCTCATTCTAGCAATGGGACTTTAATCGTAGAAATGATTGGAATGGTACTTGGAAGGCTAGAAATTTTTATTGTTTTAATAGGAATTTACTCTAGTTATTCTGTATTGAAGAATAAAATTAGATTTATTAGAAAAAAACTAAAAAGAATATGATATAATATAGTTTAAGAAAGGGGTGAAGGGATGATTATAATGTCTATATTAAGATTTATTTTTGTAATAATAGTATGTCTTCCATTAGGATATTTATTATTGTCTCTTTGCCTTAAACTAATTGACTTGTTAAAGAAATATAAACTTGAAGAGAAGAAAAGGAAAAAAGAGAATGAAAAAAGGTCTTTTTATTACAATGGAAGGCCCTGATGGATCAGGGAAATCGACACAACTTGATTTTTTGAAAGATTATTTTGAAAAAAGAGGAGAGAAGGCACTTTTTACAAGGGAACCTGGAGGAACTCCAATTAGCGAAAAGATTCGTAATGTTATTCTAGACAAAGAAAACCTAGAAATGGATAGTGTTACGGAGGCTTTTTTGTATGCGGCTTCAAGAGCGCAATTGGTATCTCAAGTCATAAAACCTGCACTTGAAAGAGGTCGTACGGTTGTTTGTGATAGATATGTTGATTCTAGTATTGCATATCAAGGTTATGGGAGAAAACTTGGGGATATGGTAGAAAAAATTAATACTTTTGCTACCCAAGAATGCGAACCAGATATAACATTTCTACTTAAACTAGATTCTCAAAAAGGAATTAAAAGAATTGAAGAAAGTAGTGAGCAACGAGGAGAGAAGGATAGGCTTGAAGAGGAGACTATATCTTTTCACAATGATGTTTTAATGGGATATATGGAGTTAGAAAAAAAATATCCAGATAGGATAATAGGAATTGATGCGAATAAAAGCATTGAAGAGGTTAGAACTATAATAGAAGATAAATTGAATTATTATTTTGGGGTTAGAAATAATGTTTAATGAAGAAAATATAAATAATAGTGTTTTAACTAAGGTTGATAAAATTATAAAAAATAATAGATTACATCAATGTTATATTATTGAAAGTAGTTACGACAGTGACAAACTTGGTTTTGCTAAGTGGTTTGCGGCTGAGGTTATATCAAATGATTTGGTACTTAATCAAGAACAGCGAGACGTATTAAATAATAGACTAAAGGAAAATAATTATTTAGATGTTTTTATCTTAAAAGCGACTGTTAGTGAGCGGTCAAAAATAAAAAGCATTAAGGTTGAAGATGTTAAACAGGTACAAGAGTTTTTAACAAAGAAACCATATGAAGGAAAAAGAAATATTGTGATTATTCGTGATGCAGATTTTATGAATGCTGCAGCATACAATAAATTATTAAAAACATTAGAAGAACCAGCGGTCGGTTCGTTGATTTTTTTGTTATCAGAGAATTCTAGTTTGATGCCAGATACGATAAGATCAAGATGTGCATCTATTAGGTTAAATGATGTAAATGATGAAATAGACAGGGAATTGATTGATACAATAAATGAGTTAATACTACTTATTATTGATAATGAGTATTTTTATAAAATAAAGACGTTAATTGATAAGGTTACTGTTGATAGAGACAGAACTTTAGAATTATTAGATGGAATGGAACAAAGATATAGAGATTTACTTTTTGGTAAGGGCGAAGAACATAGGCGATTTACGAAAGAATATGTTTTTAACGCTGTTTCAGCTATCGAAAAAGCAAGAAGAGAGATTCAAATCAATGTTAAGGCTTCATATGCACTTGGCAAAATGGTTTTGAATATTGGAGGATAAAAACTAATGATAAAAGTTGTAGGTGTAAAATTCAAGAGTGCAGGCAAGGTATATTACTTTGATCCAGATACTTTATCCATTGAACATGGAAATAATGTTATAGTAGAGACAGCTAGAGGTCTTGAATTTGGTACAGTAACATTGGGAGAAACCCTTGTTAAAGAGGAAGAGATTATTCAGCCTCTAAAAAAGATAATTAGGTTGGCAACAGCTGCGGATATTAAAACAAATGAAGAGAACCTAAAGAAGAAAAAAGAAGCGATGAAATTGTGTCAAACAAAGATAGATAAACACAAATTAGATATGAAGCTAATTGATGTTGAATATACTTTTGATAATAACAAGGTTGTTTTTTATTTTACTGCAGATGGACGAGTGGATTTTAGGGAACTTGTAAAAGACTTAGCAAGTGTATTCAAAATGAGAATTGAATTAAGGCAAATTGGCGTTAGAGATGAAGCCAAAATGCTAGGAGGAATTGGTAACTGTGGAAGAGGTCTTTGCTGCAGCCAGTGGCTTTCTGATTTTCAACCGGTTTCAATAAAGATGGCCAAAACCCAAGGACTTTCACTAAATCCAACAAAGATTTCAGGTATTTGCGGGAGATTGATGTGTTGCTTAAAATATGAAAATGATATTTATAATGAAATGAAAAAAGGCATGCCAGAGAATGGTGAAAAAGTAAAGACTGATCAAGGAATGGCAATGGTTGTTGAAACTAATATTTTGGAGAACAAAATAAAGGTCAGACTTATAATTGAAGGTGAAAAAGATAAATACGATAGACAAAAGTTAAGCGGTGAAATTTTTGAATACACAAAAGAAGAAATAAAAAGAGTAAGTAAAGGTAATAAAAATCACTCTAAAAAAGAAGATGATATACCTGATGAAATTAAGGCACTATTAAAAGATTAATTATGAGTATTATAGATATTGAAAATGATGAGAGAATTGATAACATTGGATTTGGGGAATTTAAAATAATTCAAAAGCCGGAAGAATTTTGCTATGGCATAGATGCTGTTATTATATCTGATTTCGTAGCGAGATTTGAAAATGGTAATTCACTAAAGACGGGTTTTGACTTAGGAACTGGGACTGGAATTATACCGCTAATATTATCTCATAAGTTAAAGCATTCTTTTATTACAGGAATTGAAGTTCAAGAGGCTTCATATAACCGGGCTCAAAAAAATAAAGAAATAAACAATCTAAATAATAGAATAAACTTTATAAATGCAAATGTTACAAAGTTGGAAAAGGTTTTATTTGATACTGCAGATTTTGTTGTTTCAAATCCACCTTATATGGAATGTTGCGGTGGACTTAAAAATGACAATAAAGCAAAGATGATTGCTAGACATGAAATTGAAGCGACATTACCTGATTTTTTTGAAGCAGCTAGTAAACTTCTAAAACCAAAAGGCAAATTATATATGGTACATAGACCTTCAAGGTTGCCAGATATCTTTGAATATGGTCGAAAATATGGTCTAGAGCCAAAACAAATTAGATTTGTAAAACCAAATGTAAATGGGGAGACTAATATTGTTTTAATTCAGTTTGCAAAAAACGGAGGAAAAGAATTAAAATACTTAAAAGATCTTATTGTCTATGAAAATGGAGAATATACAGATGAAATAAAAATAATATACGAGAAATAAAACTTATGTATTGATATTTTTGTAGATTTATTTCATAATAGAGTATAGGTTAAAGAGATGGAGGTAATTATGTATTTTACTTTATCGTTAAGAGATCTAGGAATCGTTGCTTTAATTCTTGTAGCTATAATTGCGTTGGTATACGTTATACTTTTGCTTAAAAATTTAGTAGTTACGGTTAAGAAGAGCAATAAAATTCTTGGAAATGTTGAAACTATGGCAAGCATAGCCGAAAAACGTAGCAAAGAATTAGATTCTATGCTAGATGGTGTTTCTGGATCAGTAAAAGAAATTACTGACGCAATAAAGGGACAGCAGAGTTTGATAAAACAGCTGTCACAGATTTCTTCTGCACTTGCATCTATTGTTGGAATTTTTAAACCAAAAAAGGATGATAAGGAAGCAAAATAAATTAATAGAATGAGCAGGGTCCTGCTCTTTTTATTTGGTAAATAATATGATGAATATATAGTTTAATCTAATTATAAACTTGATATAATGTGACAAATAGTATAATATAGTAGGAAGTAGATAAATGGATCATGGAGGATTAAAGTGGCAAAATTTTTAGTAGAAAAAAGCGGTCCTTTGCATGGTGAAGTGACTATTAGTGGGGCAAAAAATGCAGTATTACCAATACTTGCAGCTACATTACTGTCAGAAGAGTTATGTGAGATCGATGAAACACCGGATTTAAAGGATGTAGAAATTCTATGTTCTTTAATTAAAGCACTAGGTGCCGAGGTGAATGAAAATATAGAGAAAAATTACGTTGAAATAAAAGCAGAGAATATCTTTACAAGTGAAGCTCCATATGAGCAAGTTAAATTGATGAGGGCATCAATTTTAGTAATGGGACCTTTGCTTGCAAGGACTGGAGAAGCTGTTATTCCACTGCCTGGTGGCTGTTCAATTGGTGAGAGACCAGTAGAGTTGCACTTCAAGGGGTTAAGAGCTATGGGGGCCGAAATAACCGTTGAGGATAATGGTTTAGTTTGTGCAAAAGTGGGTAATAAATTAAAAGGTGCTGATATATATTTGGATTTTCCAAGTGTTGGGGCAACAGAAAATATTATTATGGCGGCTTCACTAGCCGAAGGTATAACCATAATTGAGAATGCAGCACAAGAGCCAGAAATTGTTGATTTAGCAAACTTTATCAACAAAATGGGTGGAAAAGTTAAAGGTGCTGGCACTGATACAATTAAAATCGAAGGCGTAGAGAAGTTAAAGGGTGCGAAGCATTCAATTATTCCAGATAGAATAGAAGCTGGTACATTTATGCTAGCGGCAGCCATTACTAGAGGTAATATTTTAATCAAAAATGTTGTACCAGATCATGTTAAACCAATTAAGGCAAAGCTTAGGGAATGTGGCGTGGAAATAATTATGACAGAAGAAGGAATGTTAGTTAGGGGAGATGTAAACCCGTTAGTATCAACTGATATAAAAACATTGCCATATCCTGGATTTCCAACGGATATCCAATCTCCTTTCATGACGCTTTTAGCGACTGTTGAAGGAAAAAGTTTAGTCATTGAGACTGTTTTTGAAAATAGGTTTATGCATGTGCTTGAATTAAATAGCATGGGGGCTAGAATTAGAACCGAGGGGAAATGTGCTATTATTGAAGGAAGTCAAAAATTACATGGTTCACAAGTTAGAGCAACTGACTTAAGAGCAGGGGCTGCAATGGTTCTTGCAGGACTTGTGGCTGAGGGTGAAACAGAAGTATCAGATATTTATCACATCGAGAGAGGGTATGAAAAATTTGTTGAAAAAATTACTGCCCTTGGAGGAAAAATTAGGAAAATAGAAGATTAATGGAGGAAATGAAATGAAAGAACTTAAAGGAACAAAAACTTATGAAAATTTAATGGCAGCATTTGCTGGCGAATCTCAGGCAAGAAATAAATACACTTACTATGCTTCAAAAGCAAAAAAAGAAGGTTATGTACAGATTCAGAATATTTTTCTAGAAACTGCAGGCAACGAAAAGGAACATGCTGAACTATGGTTTAAGCTTGCTCATGGTATCGGAACAACAGAAGAAAATTTACTTGATGCTGCTGCAGGCGAAAACTATGAGTGGACAGAAATGTATTCAGAAATGGCTAAGACAGCAAGAGAAGAAGGTTTCCCAGAAATTGCTGATCAGATGGAAGGCGTAGCTGCTATTGAAAAAGAGCATGAAGAAAGATATAGAAAATTAGCAGAAAATATTAAAGCTGGAAAAGTATTTGAAAGAGATGAAGATGTTTTATGGAGATGTTCAAACTGTGGACATCAGTATATGGGTAAAGAAGCAGTAAAAGTTTGCCCTGTTTGCAAACATCCACAAGCTTACTTTGAACTTAAATTAGAAAACTACTAAAAATAATTAAAACCCTACGACAAACGTCGTAGGATATTTTAACTTGAAAGGAAGAATAATGAAGGAACTTCAATATTTGAAATTATTAAGCGAAAAATATCCAAACAAAAAAGCAGCATGTGCTGAAATCATTAACTTAAGTGCAATTTTAGCACTACCAAAAGGAACTGAATATTTTTTGAGTGATTTACATGGGGAGTTTGAAGCTTTTAAACATATGATTAAAGGAGCTTCTGGTGTAGTTAGAGCAAGAATTAATGAAATATTTGGGGATGAAATGAGTGATGAAGAATGTTACAATTTGGCATCATTGATTTACAATCCTAGCGCAGAATTAAAGCGTCGAAAAGCTGAGGAAGAAGATTACAAGCAGTGGTGCTATATTGCCATATTTAGATTGGTTTTAGTTGCTAAAGCTGTTTCGGCAAAATTTACTCGTTCTCATGTTCGTAAAAGATTCCCAAAGTATTGGGCTTACAGTTTAGATGAATTATTGCATGCAGAGGATGAGGCAAACAAAGGGAATTATTATAGTCAAATTATCAAATCAATTATTGAAATAGATATGGCAGAAAGCTATATAAAGGAACTTGCAAATTCTATTAGCGATTTAGCGGTAGATAAATTACATATAATTGGTGATGTATACGATAGAGGTGCACATCCAGATTATATTATGGATTTTTTGACGGAATTTCATGATGTTGATATACAGTGGGGGAACCATGATATTGTTTGGATGGGTGCAGCAACAGGAAGCTGGGCATGCATAACAAACATTTTGCGTATGAATATTAGTTATAATAATTTTGATATGCTAGAAATTGGATATGGAATCAATTTACGTCCACTGACTTCGTTTGCACAGAGAGTATATGGTGATGATCCGTGTGATGTTTTTGCACCTAAAATTTTAGATGTAAATAAATTTGACCCTGTTTCAAAGGAATCAGCTGCAAAAATGCATAAAGCTATCGCAATAATGCAGTTTAAGATTGAAGGTCAAAGAATTATGGCACATCCAGAATACAAGCTTGATAATAGACTTTTGCTTCATAAAATAAATTTCGAAGAAGGTACAATTGAGCTAAATGGAGTTACATATGAGTTAAGGGATACCAATTTCCCAACTATAGATCCAAAAGATCCATATAAATTAACAGATGAGGAAATAAGAGTTCTTGACAACTTAGAAGCTTCTATTTTGAGAAGCAGACAATTACAAAAGCATATAAGATTTTTGTTTAGTCATGGAGCCTTATATAAAGTTGTAAATAACAATTTACTTTTCCATGGTTGTATTCCAATGACTGAGGAAGGGGAATTTGAAGAAATAGAGATTGATGGTAAGGTTTTAAAAGGTAAGAACTATTTTGATTATTTAGATAGTCAAGTTAGAAAAGCTTACTTTAATCCAGAAGATGCAGGTGAAATAGGTATTTCAGGAGATTTAATGTGGTATCTTTGGTTAGGGTCAAAGTCGCCATTGTTTGGTAAGGATCAAATGACAACTTTTGAAAGACTATTTATTGCTGACAAAAAAACTCATAAAGAGAATACTGTAGCATATTACAAACATAGAGATAATAAAGTGATTTGTGATAAAATTCTTGAAGAATTTGGAATCAGTAAAGAAAAGGGCCATATTTTGAACGGGCATGTACCAGTTAAGATAAAAGATGGCGAAAGTCCTGTAAAGGGCGGTGGGAAACTATTTGTAATTGATGGAGGAATTTCAAAAGCCTATCAAAAACAAACTGGTATTGCCGGATACACTTTTATATATAATTCAAGATTTATGGCGTTAGCAGAGCATAAACCTTATATGCCATTGCAAGAAGATGGTACTCAACAGTTTTTTGCACCAACGTTGACTACTGTAGAAACATTAAAAGAAAGAATGCTAGTAAAGGATACAGACCAGGTACATCAATTATCTGGAGAAATCGAATGGATAAAAAAATTGATTGAAGCATACAGAAAAGGTGTAATAAAAGAAATATATTAAAAAACTTTATGTAGGAGGCAGTAAATGAATTGTACAAGAAAAATAGAAAAAGATGTGTATTATGTTGGTGGAAATGATAGAAGGTTAGAGCTGTTTGAAAATGCTTTTCCTATTCCATGCGGAGTTTCATACAACTCTTACTTAATTGCAGGTGAAAAAACGGCATTAATTGATACCGTAGATAAAGCTGTTAGTGAAAGGTTTTTAGAAAATATTAAGCATGTTTTGAATGGAAAACCATTAAACTACATTATTGTTAACCATATGGAACCAGATCACTGTGCTACTCTTGAAGAGGTGTTAGTACATTATAAAGAAGCTAAAATCGTCGGAAATGCAAAAACAATGAAAATGATAAAACAATTTTTTGATTTTGAATTTGAAGGCGTAGTTGTAAACGAAGGAGATGAACTTGATTTAGGCAATCATACTTTAACTTTTGCTATGGCTCCAATGGTTCATTGGCCTGAAGTAATGGTTACATATGATATTACGACAAAAACACTTTATTCGGCCGATGCTTTTGGCACGTTCAATGCTTTGAGTGGGAATATTTTTGCAGATGAAACGAATTTTGAATGTGAATTGCTAGATGAAGCTAGAAGATATTACACAAATATAGTTGGAAAATATGGACCACAAGTATTATCAATTTTAAAAAAACTAGAAGGCTTAGATGTAAAGATGATTTGTCCGTTACATGGGCCTATTTGGAGAGAGAACATTGAATGGTTTGTGGAAAAACATCATAAATGGGCATCTTATGAACCTGAAGAAAAAGGCGTAGTTATTGCATACGCATCTATATATGGAAATACCGAAAATGCTGCTGAAATTTTGGCTACTAAATTAGCGGAACTTGGTGTTACAAATATTAAAATGTATGATGTTTCTAAAACTCATGTTTCATATCTTGTGGCAGAGTGTTTCAAATATAGCCACTTAGTATTTGCTTCGCCAACATATAATAATGATTTGTTCCCAAATATGGAAACACTACTTTTGGATTTAAAAGCTCATAATTTACAGAATAGAACTGTGGGAATTGTTCAAAATGGTAGTTGGTCACCACAAAGTGGAAAGAAAATGATAGAAATTATTGAGAACATGAAGAATACTGTAATAATGGAGGAAAAAGTTACACTTAAATCATCAGTTAAAGCAGAAACCCTAAGTGAAATTGAAGTTTTAGCAAATGCTTTGTTCGAATCTTTGAAATAAGCTAGGATAGAAGATAAATGACTAAAATATAGTTCTTATCCAAATAGTGTTGGTGAAAAATTAGTAAACATTTATGCATCAGGCATCAAGCGATTGTGTCTGGTGCATTTTTAATTGTTAAGTCAGTTTTCATAGAATATAAGTTTAGTCACTTGTAGTAATTTTGATCATAAGAAGAGCTAATATGTGAAAAATAATAGATATTATAGCAATATAATACAGACCATTTGCTAGGTCGAGGATTAGCAGGTCTGCAATGTACTTCCAAAAATACGCAAAACGAACACTAGATAGACCAGATGTATCTGCTGAATTCTATGCGTTTCCGCAGAAATATGTTGTTGGAATCAGTCAGGATAATGAACCAGTGGATAAGTGGAAAGCCACAGTATCAACAATGTTAGAATTTATGTCAGATGAAGATAGGAATAAACCATCATTAGGACTGTTTACACAGCAATCAATGACACCGTTTATTGAACAACTTAAAACTGCTGCACCAACTCTATCTTGTATAGTTGATGATGCTGTAAGAATAAATGCTGAATTTCATGCAAAGTCAGGAATAAGGGCAACAGTAGAAAGAATTGCTACTGGAAAGCCTTGCGAGTATTGTTCGAAGTTAGAAGGTAGATATACATACCCTGATGTACCTGAAGATGTGTACAGGAGACATAGAAGCTGTAGATGTATAGTTAGTTATTTTCCAGGAGACGGTAGGAGACAAAATGTACATACTAAAAAGTGGGTTGATCCTGCAGAACTTGAAAAAATAGAAAGAAGAAAGTCGGTAGGGTTAACAGATGTTGATATTAAAAAAAGAGTGCAAGCAAAAATTGCGAAAATAGAAAAAGGAGAGAGTGATAAACTCATAGCGAAAGATTTAATCAAATCACAAAGAAAAAAGATTAGCAGTTTGGTGGATATAAACAACAAAGAGGTATATAATAAGGCTGTATCGGGGAAAAGACATAAAGGGGTATATGTTGATGCGGTTAAAAAAACAGATAATCAATTAGAAAAATCTATAAAATCTCATATAAAACAAGTTGAATTTCATCAGAAGAAAATAAATAATCCTGATAAATATGTTGAAGGTTGGGATACTTTAACTCACAAAGAAAAAGCGGGAAATATTAAAAAATGGGAAAAAGATAAAATAAGAAATGCAGAAGCAGCTGAAATAGAAATAATGGTAAAGGAGAAAAAAATCAATGAACGAAAATAATATAAAACAAATGGTAGAAGATATAAAAGAAGAATTGAAAGACTTGAAAAGCAAGGGAGATTTGAATGAAGTGGAGTATGGAGAGGTAATTGGACTTACAACTGCTTTAGGAATAATTCAATCTGCATGCTTTGGGTATGACTTATCTAAGATTGACTTGGATTTCGATATTGATAAAAAATATTTAAATAAGAAGAAATAGCACTAACCACCTGAATAGGGTGGTTTTTTAGTACAGGAGAAGACATGAGTGATAAAAGAATAGGCAATCAGTATCCTACTCAAAGTTATATACTCCCATATCAAATAACAAATAATGAAGAGGCTGTAGAACGTAGGAAGAAGGAGTTATATAGGAGAAGTGAAGATGAAAAAAACAATTAGTGATGATACAATAAAATATATAATTGGAAGAATATTAGAAAAGGCAGAAGATGCTGTAAAGGAAAGTGAAAAAAATCTTTCTGATCAGTTTAATTCTGGAAGAAGATTAGGATACTACGAAGTTCTAGATGTATTAAAATCTGAACTAGATATTCAAGAGATTGATTTGAAATCAATGGGTATAGACATTGATTTGGAAAAAATAATATAAAGAACAGTTTGATTAACCACCTTAACCAGGTGGTTTTTTAGTACAGGAGAAGACGTGAGTTATAAAAGAATAGGCAATCAGTATTCAACTCAAAGTTATATGCTCCCATATCAAATAACGAAGAGGCTGTAGAACTTTACGAAAAGTCAAAAAGAAAAGCGCAGCAATGGCAAGACTGGAAGAGAGAGTACTGAAGTTGGGGGTGGAGGGAAAATCAAATTCAGAACAAGATCATCTAAAGGTGAACTGGGAGAAAGATTTGACTTGATAGTAATTGATGAAGCACAAGAATATGCTGAAGACCAAGAGTCGCCGCTAAAATATGTGGTGATGGATAGAAAAATCCTCAGACGTTATTCCTAAGAATTCCAGCATCACCCCTATTGTCTGGAACTGTTTTTACTAAAATGAGAAATAGTGTATTAATGGGGCAGAGTCAAAACAGCGGTTGGGCAGAGTGGTCAGTTGAAGATGAATCTAATGTTAGAGATAGGGAATTATGGTATTTAACAAAGTCATCATTTGGAACAATTCGTACAGAGGGATCTATATTAGACAGGATTTACAACTTTGCTTGCTGGGTTTGTATTAGACCGTTTGACTGTCAATGAAATTAGATCGATTCTAGAAAATTTAGTTGAAGTGGATATAATGGTTCCAGCTTGTTTGATTGAAAACAATATAAAATATATTATCAAAAATTATTGATGGATAATGCAATGCGTGTTGATATATAAATATGGAAGAAGGTAAAGAGGTGAGACAAAAAAGAAAAAGAGTGACAAAGTTAAATCGAATAAGACCCTCGAAATAATAACTTTAATCACTGCAATTGTTAATTTAATAATAGCATTCATCAAAATGATTGTCAAATTAAAATAACAATCAAAGGAGAGAGAAATAACTCTATCTCCTATTAATAGAAACTCATATCAAATAATATGGATAGAATATCAATAGCTTTAAGCATATCATCAATGTTACTATCAATATTTACGATAGCATTGGTTCTAAAGAATTGGAGAAAATGAAATGGCTAACAAAATAAAAGAAGCAAGACTTGCTGCAGGGTTCTCGAGATCCGAACTATTTAAGCTAACAGGGATTCCAGTAAGAACGCTAGATGACTGGGAGAATGAGAGAAGAACCCCGCCTGAATGGACAGAACGATTAGTAATTAATGAAATCAAAAGATTACATAGTATTAAAGATGATAAATAAGAATAACAGAGCTTGCTTCGGTAGGCTCTTTTTATTTGTAACAAAAAAAGCAAAGTTAAACAGGTGCAACACCAAGTGCAACAGTAAAAGGGGTAAAAAGGGGTAAAAATAGGTGAGAAATTTACAAAAATTAGGAGAAATAAGAAAATAAAAAAGCACTGAAACTGTTGAAATTTCAGTGCTTTTGATGTGGTGCGCCATTAGGGATTCGAACCCCAGACCTTCGCATTCGTAGTGCTTGAAAGAAAGTGTAAATTTCAACACTTATATTGCCCTGGGTAACACCATGGGTAACACTTATATTTCAGCCACTCGAAAAACCTCTAATTTTTTAGAAGCATCAACTAATGCTTGGTCTGTGAAGTGAGTATAAATATTGGCGGTAACAGATATATTAGAATGGCCCATAAGTTCCTTGGCGATATTAATGTCCACGCCTGCAAGCTGCAGATCTGTACAAAAGGTATGGCGGAATAAATAGGGAACTAAATCATCAGAAACAGGAAAAGGTTCCACAAGTCTGTTCCTGTATATCTTGCATCCCATAGAGATATTTAACTCTCTTTTAAAACTGTTCCACCAACGTTTCCTTGATTGTTCGTTTAACTTGGTGCCGTGTTTTGTGGTAAACAAATAATCAAAGGGACCTATATTTTTAAACTCTAAGGCGAGGCTGTGGGGTATAGGCACATATCTGTCAGCCGATGCAGTTTTAGTACCTCTAATGTGTATGATATCTTTTTTGGAGTCTATATCCATACCTTGCAAGTTATCAGTTTCTCCTGGCCGACATCCACAATAAAGCATAATCTTGATCCAATTGCCAGCGTAATGAGTTTCGCATAGCTTTAAAATATAGGCGCGCTCTTTGGCGGTCAAAGACCTACGTTTATTCTTATAAGTGGAAGGCATTAAAAGTTTATTTGCTGGATTAACTCGTAACAAATTATTATCTACAGCTGACTCGAAAATTTGCTTCATAGTCATTCGTAATTTTTTTACGTGAGCCAAACTTTGGTTTTCGTGTCTATTTAAAATCTCTTGTAAGTGAATCGGTTTTACGTTTTTTAAAGGCATAGATAAATCAATTAGTTTTATCATATAACAATAATCTTTATAAGTCCTTTCGGAGACGGAAGGTTCTTTATATTTATCTAACCACTCCTGAAACCAAACATCACACCTCATAGAACTAGAAATTATAACACCATCTTTGATGTGACCCCAATAAGTTAGACTTTATAGCGAAGTAGTATTTTACTGCTTC
>JAVWMQ010000034.1:0-19626 GCA_036637375.1 Anaerovoracaceae bacterium | reverse complement strand
AATAATATCAATAGTAAAAAGCGAAAGTAATAGAAAACTTTCGCTTTTTCTGTTATAATTAGTGCTATGGATAGTTTTGAATATATACATGAAGAAGACCTTTCAGAAGAAAAACTTTCAGATGATATTTACGCCATATGTGCGATTAATGCAACCATTAAAACAAAGGGTGTTATCGGATTAAGTGGTGGTCTTACAGACTCATTTTCTGAAAATATTTTAGGCAAAGAAAATTTAAAAAAAGGAGTAAAAGTTGATCAAGGCGATGATGGTATTGCACTTGAAGTTTTTGTTGTTTTGAAATATGGAAGTAATATTCCGGCAGTGGCATGGGATATTCAAGAAAACGTAAAAAAAGAAATTGAAATTATGACAGATAAAAACGTGAAAAGCGTTAACATACACGTACAAGGTATTAAACTTGCCAAGGAGGAAAAATAATGACAAGAGTAGAAGCTAGGGAGATATTAATGCAAGCAGTGTTCCAAATGGATGCACAACAAGACCAAAGTGAGGAGCTACTTGAACTTTTTATTAAAGAAAAAAAACCAGGTGTTAAGCAAGGTGCATATATTAGAGAAAGTTTCGAGGAGATAAAAAAGAATCTTGAATCTTTAGATGAGACTATTAATAAGTTTTCTACAAATTGGAAAACTAATAGAATGCCAAAGACAGACTTAGCGATTTTAAGAGTTGCTGTTTATGAATTAATACATAACGAAGAAGTTCCATCAGCAGTAACAATTAACGAAGCTGTTAATATGGCTAAAAAATTTGGTGGAGCAGAAAGTAAAAAGTTTATTAATGGAATTCTTGGTAATTTAGAAAGAAGCAGATAAATGAAAGATTATATTCTTGGAATTGACACTAGTAATTACACGACATCTGTAGCTTTAATTAATAGCAATGGAGAAATTATTAGCGACGAAAGGATTGTTCTAGATGTCAAGGCGGGAGAACGTGGGTTAAGACAATCAGAAGCTTTATTTAAGCATACTCAAAATTTGAATATTTTGTTTAACAAAGTGTTTAGCCATACAGAACGTCCGAATCTTAAAGCGATTGGAGTTTCAACTAGACCACGAAATATTGAAGGCTCTTATATGCCAGTTTTTCTTGCTGGTTATAATGTTGCTAAGTGTCTCGGCGAAACATTAAAGATTCCAGTTTATGAATTTAGTCATCAAGAAGGACACATTGAAGCGATTAAAGCTTTTACAAATATGAAAAATAAAAACGATTTTATATGTTTTCATCTATCAGGAGGTACTACAGAAATTCTAAGAGTAAGGAATGGTGAAGTTGAAATAATAGGTGGAACATTAGATATATCTTTTGGACAACTTATAGATAGAATTGGAGTTAAACTTGGCAAATCTTTTCCTGCAGGAAGAGAGCTTGACGAAATTGCTCTTAACTCTATTGAACAAAATATTAATTTAATAACGAAGATTAAAATTAATAATTTGAAATTCAATCTATCTGGAATTGAAACCGGTTTAAATAGGTTAATTGGTAGTGTTTCTAATGAAATGGTTGTCTTTGAAATGTTTAATAAGATTTCCATATGTTTAAAAGAACTATGTGTTAAATGCAGAGATGAATACAAAGATGTATCAGATATAATTTTTGCTGGAGGCGTTTCTGAGAGTAGATTTATTAGGTCTCAAATCAAAAATGCTCTTTATGGTAATTACGGTGCAGATAATGCAGTTGGAGTGGCATTACTTGGAGGAAATGAAATATGGCAATTAAACCAATTAAAGTTGGACAAATCAATAGCTACATAAAGAGAATACTTCAAACAGATCCTCTACTGGGCAATGTATCTGTAATTGGAGAAATTTCAAACTTAAAATATCATAACACAGGACATGTATACTTTACATTAAAGGATGAGACGAGCAAGATAAATTGTTTTATGCCTTATGACAAAGTTTTGAATTTAAGATATGAGCTTGAAGATGGAATGGAAATTACAGCATATGGATATATATCTTTGTTTGAGAGAAATGGCACATATTCTTTGAATATAAAGGAAATTGATATAACAGGTAAAGGTGATCTTAGCATTGCTTTTGATAAACTAAAAGCAAAACTTGAAGACGAGGGGCTGTTTAGTCCTTTACTAAAAAAGCCTATACCTACTTTCCCCAAAAAGATAGCACTTGTTACATCAGAAACTGGGGCAGCATTGCAAGATATGCTAAAGATAATACAGGGAAGGAACAATATTGTAGACATAATTATTTTTCCGGTAACTGTTCAAGGACCTAAAGCCGCACCTGAAATCAGCTCTACAATTAGTTTTATTAATGAAAATTACAAAGATGTGGATATTATGATTGTTGGTAGAGGTGGCGGTTCCATCGAAGAGTTGTGGGCGTTTAATGAAGAAAGTGTAGCAAGGAGTATTGCAAGGTCAAGAATACCTGTAATTTCGGCAGTTGGGCATGAAACAGATATTACAATTTGTGATTTTGTGGCAGACCTTAGAGCCGAAACACCTACTGCAGCTGCAGCTATTGCAGTTCCTAATATTTTTGAAATTAGAGAAAATATTGAAGGAAAAAAACGAAAGATGCTTATTGCTTTAAAATCTAAAGTTGATCAAATGGAAAATCTTATTAATTTGAGAAAAATGCGACTTGATGGGTTAAACCCTACAAAGATACTTTCTAAAGGATATGGTGCAATTCTTAATAAGGATAGAAACAGATTAATATCTATAAACGATATAGACGAAAATGAAGTGGTTACTATTATTTTAAATGATGGAGAATTTGAAGCAACAGTAACTAAGGTTAAGAGGAGGACAATATGAGCAATAAACCTAAATCATTTGAAATCGCATTAAAAGACTTCGATGAGTCAATTGAAGCTTTGGAAAATGAAAATGTTAATATTGATGAAGCAATTAAAATTTACGAAGAAGGCTTATCTAAATATGAAGCTTGTATTAAAATTTTAGACGAGGCTAAACAAAAAATAGAAATTGTTAAAGAGTAGGGGTGCATTATGAAAAATGATAAAGATTATATTAGATATAAAACCTTAATAGAAGAACATTTGTTGGATTTCTTGCCTGAAATTGACAAAAAAAGCGACACACTATATGAATCAATGAAATATAGTTTATTAGCTCCAGGCAAAAGACTAAGGCCAGCTTTGCTTTTAGGTGCTTGTGAGTTTTGCGGTGGAGATGTCAAGCAGGCATTGCCTTATGCTGTTGCGCTTGAATACATTCATACATATTCTTTAATTCATGACGATTTACCTTGTATGGATGATGATGACTTGCGTAGAGGGTTAAAAACAAACCACGTGGTATTTGGAGATGGAATAGCAACTTTAGCAGGTGATGGATTATTAAATACCGCTTTTGAAACTATGTTTAAAGATATGTTTATGTGTTTTGACGATGTTAACATGCTTAAGAGAAAAATTAGAGCAGCAAATTCTATTGCAAAATCAGCAGGATGTAGAGGTATGGTTGCTGGTCAAGTTGCCGATATAGAAGCTGAAGGCAAAAGTTGTTCAAAAGAAATGCTTGATTATATCAACATAAATAAGACTGGGGAATTAATAGTTGCAGCTGTTAGGGCTGGGGCATATATAGGTGATGCAGATCAAGAAACACTTGAAAACCTAACTGATTTTGCCGAAAATCTTGGTTTAGCATTCCAAATTACAGATGATTTGCTTGACGTTATTGGAGATGCAAATGAAATGGGCAAAAATGTTGGAGTAGATGCTTCACAAAACAAATCAACATACCCTGCTGTATATGGAATTGAAGTTTCTAAACAAAAGGTTGAGGAAATGTACAAGAGAGCAAAAGAAGCAATTGCAGAATATTATGACAATGCAGAGTTTTTCAATAATGTTATTGATGCTCTTCAAGATAGAAGGAAATAATTGTGAGAAAAAAAATTGATGAATATAACTTTCCAAATGATTTAAAAACTATGACGCTTAAAGAGCTTGAGCATCTTTGTGTTGAGATTAGAGAGTTTTTAATAGAAAAAGTATCAAAAACAGGTGGTCATTTGGCATCTAACCTTGGAGCGGTCGAATTAACGGTTGCATTACATTATTTTTTTGATGCACCAAAAGACAAGATAATATGGGATGTTGGACATCAGTCTTATGTGCACAAAATTTTAACAGGCAGAGCTAAGGATTTTGATACATTAAGAAAATTTGGAGGATTAAGTGGTTTTCCAAAAACTTCTGAAAGTGAATATGATACTTTTGATACTGGGCATAGTAGTAATTCCATTTCATTAGCGGCGAGTTTTGCTGCAGCTAGAAATATGAAAGGTGAAGATAATGAAGTTGTTTCAATAATTGGAGATGGTTCACTTACAGGTGGGCTTGCTTATGAAGGACTAAATAATCTTGGAGGAATGAAGCTTAAATCTATAGTAATTCTAAATGATAACGGGATGTCAATTGACAAAAATACGGGTGGTATATCAAAACATTTAGGTAAAGTTAGAGTTTCAAAGAGTTACTATGAATTCAAAAAAGGTTTACAAGGTACACTTGAAAAAATACCAGGTGTTGGGACTCAGCTATGTTCGAGTATTTCAAAATTAAAAGATTCTATTAAATTTTCGATTGTGGATGGAATAATGTTTGAGAAGCTAGGTTTTACATATTTAGGACCAATAGATGGACATGATCTTGATGAATTACTTTATAATATGACATTGGCAAAAGCTGCTGATGGCCCTGTAATTATGCATATTATTACCCAAAAAGGTAGAGGATATATAAACGCAGAAAAAAATCCAAGTAAGTTTCATGGGATTAGTAGGTTTGATGTTGCAACTGGAGAACTTCTAAAAAAATCCAATAAAATTTCATATTCTAGAGTTTTTGGAAATAAAATTGTTGAAATTGCACGAAAAAATGATAAAATAGTAGCAGTATCCGCTGCAATGATAGATGGTACGGGATTAGGCAAATTTGCAAAAGTATACAAAGAGAGAATGTTTGATGTCGGTATTGCTGAGGGACATGCTGTAACTTTTGCGGCAGGCCTTGCAAAGAATGGATATATCCCATTTGTGGCTATTTATTCTACATTTTTGCAGCGAGCATATGATGAGATTGTAATTGATGTATGCCTACAAAATTTACCAGTGATTTTTGCTATTGATAGAGCTGGAGTTGTTGGCGAAGACGGAGAAACTCATCATGGACTATTTGATATTACATATTTAAAAGCAATACCAAATTTAGTTATTCTTGCACCAAGAGATGGAAATGAACTTGAAGCAATGATGGAATATGCAGTTTCATTAAATTGTCCTGTTGCTATTAGGTATCCACGAGGGGACAGTGGGAATATGGAAATACCTGTTTTGGACTTAGAAATGGGTGCTGAGGTTATAAAAGAAGGTTCAGATGTTGAAATTTGGGCTGCTGGATCAATGACAAAGACTGCATATATGTGTGCAGAAATGTTAAACGATAAAGGTATATCAGCGGGTGTTGTTAATGCTAGATTTATACAGCCAATAGATAAAAATAGATTAATTGAATCTGCCAAACGAACTAAATATATAGTAACTCTTGAAGATGGCATTTTAGAAGGTGGGTTTGGAGAAACTGTAAATAAAATAATTTGTGAGACTAAATCAGATGTTGAAGTTGTGAATCTAGGTTGGCCAAAACAATTTATTGAACATGGTAGTACAAGAGAACTTGTAGCTAAATATAAACTTGATAAAGTTGGAGTAACTGAAAGGATTTGTGATTTACTTGAAAGATAGACTGGATGTTGTGTTAGTGAATAAGGATTTTTTCACTTCACGAGAAAAAGCAAAAGCATCAATTATGGCTGGAATAGTTTTTGTTAATGGACAAAGAGTTGATAAAGCAGGAACTCTTATTGATGTTGAATCGGAAATTTTTATTAAAGAAAATTTGTGCCCATATGTAAGCAGGGGTGGATTAAAACTGGAAAAAGCAATGGAAGAGTTTGGTTTTGACTTGAAAGATAAATTTTCTATGGATATGGGTGCTTCTACAGGTGGGTTCACTGATTGTATGCTTCAAAAAGGAGCGCAAAAGGTGTATGCTATAGATGTTGGATATGGGCAACTTGACTATAAACTTAGAATAGACGAACGTGTTGTAAATATGGAAAAAACTAATATTCGTTATTTAGATACTGATTTGATATTGGAGCCAATTGATTTTATTAGCATTGATGTTTCGTTTATATCCTTAAAGCTGATATTACCAGTTGCAAGTAAAGTTCTAGATCAAAATGGAAGTATAGTTTGCTTAGTAAAACCACAATTTGAAGCAGGAAGAGAGCAAGTCGGTAAAAAAGGAATTGTGAGAGATATAAATGTCCATAAAGAAGTTATTATGAATGTAATTGAATATGGCAAGAATGTGGATCTTTACCCAGGAGGTTTAACCTATTCTCCTGTAACAGGAGCTAAGGGGAATATTGAGTATTTGCTTTACTTTACAAAAGAAAAAGTAGAGTTTAATTTAGAAAAAGTTGATGAAGTCGTTAATAACTCACATAAAGAGTTAGCATAAATAATATTTATATTGAAAAGGAGAACTAAAATGAAATTATCAAACAGAGTTGAAGAAATGCAATTTTCACCAATTAGAAAATTCAATCCGATTGCTCAAAAAGCAAAAGATGCGGGTAAAAAAGTTTATCACTTAAATATTGGACAGCCTGATGTTGAAACACCAGAAGTATTTATGGATGCTATTAGAAATTTCGATAAAAAGGTAATTGCTTATGCTGAATCTCAGGGAATTCCTGAATTACAGGATGCTATTATTGATTACTTCAAGCAGTATGACATGAACTACAGCAGAGATAACGTTATCGTTACAGCAGGAGGTTCAGAAGCTTTAACAATGCTTTTCTTAGCTATCTTAAACGATGGAGATGAAGTATTAATACCTGAACCATTCTACACAAATTACCACACATTTGCTACATCAGCAGGTGGAAAAGTTACACCTATCACAACTACAGCAGAAGATGGATACCATTATGCAAAGAGAGAACAAATTGAAGCTGCTATTACACCAAATACAAAAGCAATTTGTTGCATCTCACCAGGAAACCCAACAGGTGCTGTATTAACTTTAGACGAAATTAAATTAATTGGAGATATTGCTAAAGAACATGATTTATATATCATTGCTGACGAAGTATACAGAGAATTCGCTTATGATGATAGAGATGTTACATCTTTCGGTATGATTGAAGATATTGCAGACAGAGTTGTAATTATTGATTCAGTATCAAAGAGATTCTCAGCTTGTGGAGCAAGAATTGGTTGCTTAGTAACTAAGAATGCAGAACTATATGATGGAATTATGAAAATTTGTCAGGGTAGACTTTGCGTTCCAACTATCGATCAAGTTGGTGCAGCAGCATTATACAGATTACCAGCATCATATTATGAAGAAGTTAAGGCTGAATACTGTGCTAGAAGAGATGTTGTTTATGAAGAATTGATGAAAATTCCAGGAGTTGTTTGTCAGAAACCAGGCGGATCATTCTACATGACAGCAAAACTACCAGTAGACAATATTGAAAACTTCTTAATGTTTATGCTAGAAGAATTTGAAGATAATGGTGAAACAGCAATGTTTGCACCTGCTGAAGGATTCTACGCAACTCCAGGCCTTGGTAAGGATGAAATGAGAATTGCTTATGTATTAAATCAAAAAGATATGAGAAGAGCAGTTGAATTAATTAGATTAGGAATGGACGCATACAACGCAAAATAGTTCAATTATTATAGGAGGCATTTTATGGCATTATCCCCAATGATGAAACAATACATGGGCATAAAGGAAAAACATCAAGATTCAATACTATTTTTCCGATTAGGAGATTTTTATGAGATGTTTTTTGAAGATGCAATAACTTCCTCTAGAGAACTTGAATTAACATTAACAGGTAAAAACTGTGGATTAGAGGAAAGGGCCCCAATGTGTGGGGTTCCTTTTCATTCTGCAGAGACTTATATTGCTAAGTTAGTATCAAAGGGATATAAAGTTGCTATTTGTGAACAAATTTCTGACCCAGCAACTTCAAAAGGAATTGTTGAACGTGAGGTAATTCAAATAATTACTCCTGGGACTATAACAAGTTCAGCTCTCTTAAATGAATCAGAAAACAATTTCTTGGCATCAATATATGTTGAAAAAGAAAAGATTGGTTTGGCGTATTGTGATATATCCACTGGAGAAATATATGTTACATCTTTTGATGGCGATCTTAAAGAAAATACGCTAATTAATGAGATTGTTAGAATTGCTGCAAAAGAAATAATCATTAATGATGAAGCAGATATTTATATTGATACAAAAAAACTTCGTAATAATACAGATGCTTATTTTACTGATATGAGCAAAAACTATTATGATGTAAGAACTATTGAGAATGCAATTTTACGTCAATTTAATGTTAAATCTCTAAAAGGAATTGGTTTAGATGAGAATAATATTGCAATTAGAGCTCTAGGTGCACAATTGCTTTATTTACTTGAAACACAAAAACAAAGTTTAGAACATATTACAAAACTAAATAGTTATCAAATTGGTAACTATATGGCTCTTGATAAAGCTACAATTAAAAACTTGGAAATAACCGAAACACTTTTTGATAAAAAGGTGCAAGGTTCATTATTAGGAATACTTGACAAAACTCACACTGCAATGGGTGGGAGAAAAATGAAAAAATGGCTCAAGGAACCATTAAATACACTAAATGAAATAAATAGTCGATTAGATGCAGTAGAAGCTTTAGTTGACAATTATATAGGCAGGAACAATATAAAAGAGAGCTTGAAGGTTATCTATGACTTTGAAAGATTGGCTGGAAAAATTGCTTGCGGTACTGCAAATGCAAAAGATTTAATTGCACTTAAAAATTCTATTTTTGTGTTGCCTGAAATTAAGTTTGATCTAAAAGATATGGATGCGCCTTTATTAAATTCTATAGAAAAAGATATTAATCCTCTTACAGAAATATATGATTTAATAAACGAGGCAATCGTTTCAGATCCGCCTTTTACTATTAAAGAGGGTCATATAATTAAGGAGGGATATTCAGAGGATTTAGATGAACTTAACCATAATATTAAAGATGCGCGAGAATGGATAAGTAATTTGGAAAATACTGAAAAAGAGCGTACAGGTATAAAAAACTTAAAGGTTGGTTATAATAAGGTGTTTGGATATTATTTAGAAATAACAAAGTCCTATTATGACAGCATTCCTGAAAATTACATAAGAAAGCAAACCTTAGCAAATGCAGAACGATTTATTACACCAGAATTAAAGACAACGGAAAGTTTAGTTCTTAACGCTGAGGCGAAGATAAATCAGCTTGAGTATGAATTATTTGTACAATTAAGAGCAAAAATTAAAGAATACATATCTTTAATTCAAAAAACATCAGCAGCAATATCTTCTTTAGATGTTCTGACATCTTTTGCTGAGGTTGCCGATAAATTAAATTATGTAAAACCTTTAGTTGATGAAGGCGAGGAAATAATAATTGTAGAGGGTAAACATCCAGTTATTGAACAAACTATTAAAGATGGGATCTTTGTATCTAATGATACTTTTTTAAATAAAAAGGATTCATCCATGTTACTAATTACAGGACCAAATATGGCAGGTAAATCTACATATATGAGACAAACTGCATTGATAGTTTTAATGGCTCAAGCAGGCTGTTTTGTCCCTTGTGAAAGTGCAAAAATTGGCATTACTGATAGAATTTTTACTAGAATAGGGGCTTCAGACAATTTGGCTGGTGGCCAAAGTACATTCTTTGTAGAAATGAGTGAATTAGCATATATTTTAAATACAGCGACTTCAAAAAGTCTTGTTATTTTAGATGAGATTGGAAGAGGGACAAGTACATATGATGGTCTTTCAATTGCTTTTGCTGCGGTTGAATATTTATGTAAAAAAGATAGAATGATTCGTACTCTTTTTGCAACCCATTATCATGAATTAACAAGTATGGAAAAAGATACACAAGGATTCAAAAATTTAAATGTAGATGTTGCAGAAGAAAACGGAGAGATAGTTTTTTTGCATAAAATTATAGAAGGATCTGCAAGTAGAAGCTATGGTATCCATGTTGCGAAATTAGCTGGAGTGCCAGAAGAACTCCTTGATGTTGCAAAAGAGAAGCTAGATGAACTAGAATCTACTAATAACTCAAAATCATTAGAAGATGAAATTCAAATTCAATTTAAACTTTTTTAAGTGAAGAATTTGTGAAATATTTTCATAAAATTTGTTGTTTTTATCCTTTTGTTTTATGATACTTATAGAGTAAAGGAAAGAGGTACAAATTTCATGAGAAAAATTGCTATTTTATTAGCTGTATTAATATGTTTAATGAGTTTTACACCTGCATTAGCGGATGTAAAAAGACCATCAGCATCAGAGTTTAAAGGTTGGCAGTGGCCAGTAAAGGAGAAAAGAGTATTATGTGGATTTCATTGCAAAAGTGGGGTGCATTCACAAGTACATTCAGGGGTTGATATTAAAGGTAGTTTAGGAATTTATCCGGCTGCAAATGGCAAAGTTGTTGCTAAAGATTATAATAGCTCTAATGGATATAATATTATCATTAAGCATGATAATGGATTTTATACTCACTATAAACATCTAAAAAAGGGTAGCATCAGAGTATCAGTTGGTGATACAGTTACAAAAGATGAACGCATTGCAACGATGGGTAATACTGGCAGAAGCTTTGGAACGCATTTGCATTTTGAAACTGGGTATTCAAAAAGTCCATATAGCAGCAATTTGAGAGGACAATTTAATCCAATAATTGCATTACCATAAACACAGACCTTAGGAAGATATTCCTAAGGTTTTTTTGTATATTTAAGGTCGAAGGTAATACTTCTTTTTTCTTTTTTTTAATGTTATAATTGTAGATATATTTAAATGGGGTGTAATATGATAAAAGTATTAGAAAAAGATGTTGCGGCAAAAATTGCTGCTGGAGAAGTTGTTGAAAGACCAATTTCCATAGTAAAAGAGCTTGTCGAAAATTCAATAGATGCGCAATCTAACGAAATTACTATCGAAATTAAAAATGGTGGTAAAACTTATATTAGAGTAACAGATAATGGTACTGGAATTAATAGTTCTGAAGTTGAAATTGCTTTTTTTAGGCATGCCACTAGTAAATTAAATGATATTGATGACCTTGATACTTTAATTTCTCTTGGATTTAGAGGAGAAGCCTTGGCTAGTATTGCTTCTGTTACGCGAACTGAATTAATTACAAAGACAAAAGAAGAAAGTACTGGTACAAAACTAAATATTGATGGAGGTCATGTCACATCAAAGTCGCCAATAGGATGCCCTAATGGTACTACTATTATTGTGAGAGATCTCTTTTATAATACGCCGGCCAGGATGAAATTTATGAAAACTGATAGAGCAGAAGCTGGAGTAATTATTGATTTTGTATCTCAAATTGCGTTGGCGTATCCGAATATCAAAATAAGAATGATAAATAATGAAAATGTACTATTTTCTACTAATGGCAAAGGTGATCGGCATAAAGCTATAATAACAACTACCAGCAAAGCAATGGCAGAGAATTTAATTGCTTTTAAAGAAGATATTAATGGTGTAACTGTTGAAGGATATATCTCAAATCCCGGAGAAACAAAGGCAAATCGTCGTAATCAAATTTTCTTTGTTAATGGGCGTGTAATTAATAGCAAAGTTATTGAAAAAGGTATTAACGAAGGGTATTATGGCAGGCTATTTGAAGGTAGACACCCTGTAGCTTTTTTGTTTTTAAATATTTCACCAGAAACTATGGATGTAAATATTCATCCAAATAAAAAGGAGATTAGATTTTATGACGAAAGCGTAATTTCAAAAGCTGTAAAAGATGCTATAATTAAAACATTAAATACAATTGATGGAATACCTCAGGTTGAAATAAAAAAAGAAACAGGTTACTTTAAATTTGAAAAAGATATAAATGGTCAACGTATCATTAGAAATTCAATTTCTAATGAGGCTACGTCTTATCAAGAAGGTATGATTTTAAATGAAAAACAACAAGATGAAATTCCATTAAGAATAGATAAAGCTGTTGATACAGATAGTAAAATTATTACCAATGAAATTAATGTAGAAAAACATATTGATGTAGACAAAGATGTCAAAACAGCAATTGATGTAAATGTGAAAACCTTAGAAGAAGATGACGTAACTAAATTATTGTCAACTTACAATGAGGGAAAATCAAAACCAAAAGAAGATGACAGTTGTTGCAGTTTTAAATCTAAAAATGAATTTATTATTCGTCCATTCGATATTGAAAGTCTTAAACCTATTGGCCAATTATTCGGAACATATATTCAAGCAGTTGACCACGATACATTATATATAATGGATCAGCATGCAGCTCACGAAAGAATATTTTTTGAGAAATTCATTTCAGAATATAATCGAGGAGAAATTCCAAAACAAACAATATTATTACCGTTTACATTTACAGGATCATTTTCATTCGCAAATAGCGAGAAATTATGGATAGAAGAATTAAAAAAACTTGGATTTGAAGTTGAAAATTTTGGCCCGAATATTTATAAGGTAACTGAAATACCAATGTATTTTGGACTTTCTGAGGCTGAAGAGTTTATCAAAGATTTTGTTGATTCCTATGATGATATCAAAGATTTCAAAGATATTAGAACTAGAGATAAAATTGCGACAAAGGCGTGTAAGGCGGCTGTAAAAGCCAATGATGTGTTGTCAGATGAGGAAATAAAACATTTATTTATTGATTTAAGTAAGTGCGAGAATCCTTTTTCTTGTCCTCATGGAAGACCAACATTTATTAAGTTAACAAATTATGAAATAGAAAAGAAGTTTAAGCGAAAATGAAAAAAATAATAGTTGTAGCGGGACCAACCGCTGTAGGAAAAACTGAATATGCAATTGAAATTGCAAAAGAATTTAATGGTGAAATTGTTTCATGTGATTCAATGCAGCTTTACAAATATATGGACATAGGCAGTGCAAAACCAACAATAGAAGAGCGTGCTATTGTTAAACATTATTTAATTGATGAGATTCATCCAAAAGAAGAATTTAGTGTTGTTGATTACCAAAAAAGAAGTAAAGCAGCTATTGATGAGATTTTTAGTAAAGGTAAAACACCCATAATAGCAGGAGGAACGGGATTATATTTAAACGCATTACTATTCGATATGGATTTTGGAGAAACAAAGGCAAATCATGAATATAGAAATGCATTATATAATATTGCAGAAACTCAAGGAAATGAAGCTTTACATAAGCTTTTAAAAGATAAAAGTGAAGAAATAGCGGAGCGTATACATTTTAATAATGTTAAGCGTGTTGTTAGGGCACTTGAGGCAATAGAGTTAAAAGGAGAAGAATTAAAACCATTTGAAAATGTAAAGAATAGAACAACTGAATATGAAACCTGTCTGATATGTTTGACAAGAAATAGAGAGGAATTATATGACAGAATAAATCGGAGAGTTGATATTTTATTGGATCAAGGATTACTCGAAGAGGTAAAAGGTTTAATTGATATGGGATTTACAAGTAGCGATATTTCAATGAAAGGCATTGGATATAAAGAAATAATTAGTTTTTATAATAATGAAATCACTTTAGATGAAGCAATTGAACTTGTAAAGAGAAATTCACGAAGATACGCAAAACGACAATTAACTTGGTTTAAAAGATATGATGATATGAAATGGTTTAACCTTAGTGAAGTGGGATTAAAGGAAGTTTTATCATGGTTAAAAATAAACATTTAAAAATTCATAACAAAAGCAATAAACCCGATAATGTAGTTCTCAAAGAATTTCAGATTGTCTCAATGGCAGAAGAGATTGAAAGAGAGTTGCCTTCATTTATGCGAGGTTTTTTTGCATATTTACGTAATAATGTTTTACCGGCTACTAGACTTGCTTATATTCAAGACATAAGTATGTTTTGTGATTATTTGATTAATGAAACTGAGTTAACTGTTGCCACAACTTCATCAAAAATAAAATCAAGTGAATTTTCCAAAATTGAAGGTGTTGATGTAAATATGTTTCTTGACTATTGCAGAAAATATGAAAAAGAAGTTGATAATACAATCTATGTTTTTGAAAATAATAACAAAACGCTTGCTCGGAAGAAATCTTCACTATCAGTATTATTTAAAGAACTTTATAGAGAAGAAATAATCCCAAATAACATCACTGATAAGTTTGATCCAATTAGGATACCTAAATCATTTGAAGTTGAAATAAAAGCTCTTCAAGACAATGAAGTTATGATTATGCTCGATGCTGTTACAAATGGTAATGGATTAACGAAAAAAGAATACTTCTATTGGCAAAAAACAAAACTTAGGGACAAAGCAATCTTAATTATGTTTTTGACTTATGGTCTTAGGCTATCAGAACTTCAACAATTAAATGTTTCATCATTTAATTTTACAAGAGGAGAGTTCAAAATATTTCGTAAAAGAGGTAAAGAATCAATTATGCCATTAAATAAATCTACAACCATTGTAATTGAAGATTATTTAAGCAATGAGAGAAAAGAAAATGCTTTGGAAGACCATAGTGATGCATTATTTATTTCATTGCAAGGCAAGAGAATGACAGAAAGACAAATTAGAGAGCTTGTAAAAAAATATACATCTATTGGTATGAGTACATCAAGAGCCGCAGGATATAGTCCTCATAAATTAAGAGCAACAGCTGCGACCAGTTTAATAGGGCGAGGAAACTCTATTTATGATGTTGCTGCACTTCTTGATCATGAACAAGTAACTACAACTCAGTTATATGCAGGACATAAACTAAATGTCAAAAGAGATTTAGTAAAAGATATGGAGTGGGAAATAGATAGAACAAATGGTAAAAATGACTAAATATATACTAGAGAGGAAAAGGATGAATACAAATATAAACAAAATGTTAAAAGAAAACTTCAACATATCAGAGGGTGTACTTGATTTGATTTCAAACGCCGAAGCTCAAGTTGAGAGTCAATTTAATCAAATTGATGAAATTACAGCATATAATCAATACAAGGTTTTAGCAGCATTTCAAAAACATAGGATAAGCGATATGCATTTTGCTTGGAATACAGGATATGGTTATGATGATGCTGGCAGAGAAGCTCTTGAAAAAATATATGCTAGTGTATTTTCAACAGAGGCAGCTTTAGTAAGAACGCAGATTGTAAATGGTACACATGCACTTTCCCTGACTTTGGCGGGGATTCTGAGACCAGATGATGAACTTATATATGCATCTGGAGGACCTTATGATACCCTCGAAGAAGTCATAGGCATTAGAGGTGAGGGCATGGGATCTTTAAAAGAATTTGGAATTACATATAAGCAAGTTGAATTAACCTCAGAAGGTGGATTTGATTACGAAATGCTCAAAAATACAATTTCAAACAAAACGAGAATGATTTCTATTCAAAGAGCAACAGGCTACGCATGGCGAAAGGCTATCACAATTAGTCAAATTGAGGAATTTGTTAAATTTGTTCGTAAGATAAACAAAGATATTATAATAATGGTAGATAATTGTTATGGTGAATTTTTGGATATTAAAGAACCAACAGATGTTGGTGTTGATATTATGGCAGGCTCACTAATTAAGAATCCAGGTGGAGGCATTGCATTATCTGGTGGATATATAGCTGGTAAAAAAGAGTTAATTGATAAGATTCAATATAGAATGACTTGTCCTGGCATTGGTGGTGAATGCGGACTAACTTTTGGACAAACAAGAACTATGTTGCAAGGATTTTTTACAGCTCCTAAAGTTGTAAATGGAGCCATTAAAGGTGCAATATTATGTGGAAAAGTTTATGAAAATTTAGGTTATGAAATTTGTCCTAAAACTGATGACACACGAAGTGATATCATTCAGGCTATTAAACTTAATACTCCTGATAACGTTGTTGCATTTTGTCAGGGAATCCAGGCAGCAGCACCAATAGATGCTCATGTTTCACCAGAACCTTGGGCAATGCCAGGTTATGAAGATCCTGTTATAATGGCAGCTGGAGCATTTATTCAAGGTTCGAGTATTGAACTTAGTGCTGATGCACCAATGAGAGAACCTTATATTGTATATTTCCAAGGTGGGCTAACTTACGAACATTCAAAATTTGGAGTAATTAAATCATTACAAACATTAGAAGATAGAGGTTTAATCAAAATATAAAACAAGAAGGTGAATTGATGGATTCAGAAAAAAAAGAAAAGATTAAAAAGAAGTTGAAACTAATAAATGCCTTTTTTAAGCTAGGTATTTTAGGTCTTATTTTAATTGGACTGCCACTTTACATTTATTTTTTTCAAAAAGATTGGATAACAGATATGTCTAGTTTGAAAAATGTACAAACTTTTTTTGAGCAGTACAAAAGTACTACACTGATAATTTATATAGTTGCTCAAGTAGCTCAAATTGTAATTTGTATTATTCCAGGACAATGGTTACAGTTTGCAGCTGGGTATATGTATGGATTTTGGCTTGGATATTTATATTCAATAATTGGTGCCTTAATAGGATCGGTTATTACATATTACTTAGCCAAAGTACTTGGCAGAGATGCTATACATTTGCTTTTTGGTGAGGAAAAAATAAATAACCTAATAAAAAGGCTAAATAGCAAAAAAGGAGTTGTCCTTGTTTTTTTGATTTTTTTAATTCCTGGAATCCCAAAAGATTTATGTAATTATGCTGCAGGAGTTTCTGATATGAAGTTGAAACCATTTTTGATTGTAAGTTTACTTGGTCGAACTCCAGGTATGATGGGAAGTTTATTAATTGGTAGACAGATAATGTCTGGAGGATATACTTCCGCAATTATAATAGGTGTTATTGCCATAATACTATTTGCCATTGGCGTTATATATAGAAAAAGAGTTCATAATCTTCTAGATATAGGATATGAAAGATTAATGAGAGATAAACATGACAAAGATAAGATTTGATGATTTTGAATTTAAAGAACTGTGTAATGATATATTTGAAAGTTTATTAAGAATTAATAACACTTTGAATATGGATCCAAAACAGCTTGAATTAATGGTTAGTGATATTAATAAAATTAGAGATACTATTAGCTCTAAAATACAATTAAATGTGACGTATTCTATTTACAATGATATCAAAATAAATGGTAGAACTTTGACTATAAATGACGAAAAGATATCTTGTAATGGATTTAGCAAAATATCACCTAATGATATTAAGGGAGTTATCATTTATGGACTATCTATTAATGAAGCGAAGTATGAAAATTTAACTATATTAGATCAGGTATATTCAGATTTATATGGAACTGCTTGTGTTGATGCAGGCAGAAAATTAATTCATAATATGTTAGAGCAAAAATATCTATTAAGTGAAAGCTTTGGACCAGGATTTTATGGAATGCCAGTTAAAGAAATAGACAAATTTAGCAATTTAATAAATTTGAATGAAGCTAATATGTTTACAAGTGAATATGGATTATTACCCAGTAAATCTGTAATAGGTATGTATTTTGTAGTTAATAATGATTACAAAAAAATAAATGATAGTTGTAGTGAGTGCATAGGAAGTAAAGAAGGGTGTAAATTATGCCAATTAAATATGGAATAACTATTGATATAGGAACAACAAATATTTGTGGAGCATTAGTTAAAGCAAAGGCCAATAAGAATGGGAGTCATAATAAGATTATAGTAAACAAGCTTGATTTAAAGAATTCTCAAATCAAGTATGGGAAAGATATAATTTCAAGAATATCGTTTTATCAAAACAATTTAGCAAATATTTATTTGCTAAATAGGCTTGTAGTAAGTGATATTAATACTTTAATAGAAAAATTATGTATACGAAGCCAGGTTGATATAAACCTTATAAGTGAAGTTTATGTTGCTGGAAATACCGTAATGTCGCATATTTTTAAAGTGTCAAACGCTACAGATAACTATGGTATAAATGTTGCTAAAAACTGTAAAATTTCAATATTACCCAATATATACGGATATATAGGTGGGGATATATTAGCTGGCTTAATTTACTTAAAATTAAATAACCCAACTAAGAATCAGCTGTTTATAGATGTCGGCACGAATGGAGAAATGGTATTAAATAATAAAGGAAAGTTATTATGTGCATCAGCTGCAGCAGGACCTGCATTTGAAGGCATGTTTGATAATTTAACTGGAAGTGAAATTATTAATATGATCTACGAATTAATTGAGGAAAAAATAATTTCAAAAGAAGGCAATTTAATCTCTGTGGACGAACTTAGAAAGATTAATCCTTATAGTAAATTTATCACTAGATTATCCACAGATGATCTTGATATGAATCAAGTATATATAAAAGATTGTTGCAATATAACTCAAGAACAAATTAGATCAATACAACTTGCAGTTGCTGCAATAAAAACAGGATATACAATCTTAGCCAGATGCAGCAATATAGAAATTGACAGACTAGATGAAATATATATTGCAGGAGCATTTGGAGAAAATCTTAATATTACAAAAGCTGAGATGTTAGGAGTTATTCCAAAAGTATCAAAGGAAAAAATGATACAAAAAGGAAACACTTGTTTACTAGGATTAATTGAACTTATATTTAATCCAGGTGGTAATGATTTAATTGATAAATACTTGGCTAGTTCTGAGCATATTGAGCTTGCTAACTACGAAGGCTTTCAAGAGATATTTATGAATGCAATTAATTTTGATATTTAAGAGAATAGAAAGAAACTGGCTAATATCCAGTTTCTTTTTTTTTTACAAAAAAGAACAAATGTTTCCAAAACGTGTTGACAAAGAACATACATTCGTGTAATATATATTTAAAGAACAAACGTTCTAATTGATGGAGGTGAGTAGGGATGTTAAATAAAAAGAGATTTAAGATTAAATCAAAACTAAAATTTACTATGTTTATTGCAATGATGATTATTTGTACTGTTATGGCAACTAATACTGTGTTAGGATTTAATGACGCAAAAGCAAATGCAGTAAATGAGCAAAGCTATGAAATTGAAATTTCTAATGGTGATACCTTATGGAATATTGCTACTAGTCATAAAAGTGAGAATACAGATTTAAGAGAAGCGATATATAAGATTTGTAAGGTTAATAATATTAAAGCACATGATTTAGATGTAGGTATGAAAATTATTATACCAACTGATATATAGCATAGCACCTAATAATCGCTTAAAACGCAATTTTGAGCCTTATAATTTAGAGAAGTCGATAATATAAGACAAATTAATAAGCGATAGTGAAATTGAATAATGTAATAATGAGAGAGTATGGAGTCTAGGTAAGAGATATTATTAAGGCAGGAATACTCTTTTATTAAGATAGATAACTATTCCTTAAATCATAATTTTGGGAATAGTTATGTATATTTTGAACACATAAAACTGATTATAGCTTTTACCTATATACTTTACATACTAATTTAAAAACAAAATTTCTTTTGATCTAATTTATTATTTTTTTTAATATTACTTTAATGTTTGTGATATAATCTAACT
>JAVWMQ010000033.1:0-19832 GCA_036637375.1 Anaerovoracaceae bacterium | reverse complement strand
TTTATGTATAATAATAAAAATTCAAGTCAAATTTTGTTTTTTTCATTAGTAATTGTATTATTAAGAAAGGGGTATTGTTATGGATGATGCCAACACAATATATCAAGAATTAGGTGAAAATATACGTATTTTTCGCAAACAAAAAAAAATAACACAGGTAGATTTAGGTATACAAATAAATAAAAGCTCGTCTTGTATATCTAAATATGAAAAAGGAGAAATCGTTATCGATATCGTCACATTAATAGATATCGCTAATGCCTTAGATGTACCATTGGAAACGCTTTACCCTCACTCTGCAAAAAAATCTAATATTGAGGGTAATCATGCGCCACTGCACCCTTATTTTAAAAACACACCTTTATTTTTATTTTGGTATAACGGAATAGAAAAAAAGATAAAAAAATGCGCTATAAAAATAAATGATAACTCAACAACTGCAACCCTTTTCATGGAGCCGCAAAGTGCAACACATTATACAAACTGCACCTATCTAATGCATGGTGAAATAATAAACTCTGAGTCCCATACTTATTTGTACGCGCACAATCCACTTTATGTTAATGATTTCATTTTTATCTCTATAAGTAATTTGGATCTTACTTTGTCAAATTCAATATGCCATATGACAGCTATGAGTACGCAGAACAGAACAATTGCAACTAAAGGATATCTTAGTCGCCCTACCGAAATCCCTACCGACTCCAATTTATTAGATCTTCTCCGGTTCAATAAGATGGATATTCAGCGTATCAAAAGCACTAACTTTCTAATGCTTTAGCAAGTTATTTATATCTCCCAACTATTAAATTCAAAAAACTCCACATTTAATGTAGAGTATTCACTTAAGCAAAAGGACCAATTTGAAAATACATTCTCAAATTGGTCCTAATTTTTTTATTCATCTTTTAAAACTTACGTCTTTTCTTTTTCATACTGAAATTTCTATTTTTTACACCTGGACGTTTGTTGTTTGATCTCCTATAGCCACTTCTAGCTGGGAAACGCTTAGATATTCTAGAAGTCTTAAACATACTTCTTCCATATCCACGTCTACTGTGTCTTCTCTTAATTATGTAGTAAATTATGCCTGCAATAATTACAACTGGAATCATCAAAAGTGCTATTAACATAAATGCTACATTATTTGGCTGTGAGAATATCTTTAGTGGATTGAAACTATCATCTACTATTTTTCTTCCTTCAACATCCTTATATTTCGCAGGAACTTTGCCCCCTGCAAATCCATTTATATAGTCAGCTACTGCTTCCCATTCCTTTACTTCTGTACCGTTTTTGTATAGAATTTGTTCATTGAAATCCTTAATTTCCTTGCCACTCTTGTCCTTTGGAACAATTGAAATAAGTCCATGTGATTTTTCTGTTACAGCGCCTAGCATCTGGCAAGAATATAGTCCACCAACAACTCTATATAGCTGACTGTTTTTGATTTTTGTTTCCTCACCCTTTGAATCCATTAGCTTTATATCAAAAGCTCTGTTCATAATCAGTCTGTGAGAATTTATTTTATATTTTAATCCACTTGTATAAAGTCTAGCTTCTGTCATCATTGGCGAAATAGATGCATCTATTTCTGCTACTGATTTAAGTTCCTTTCCAGTCAAGTAAACACTAACCAGTGGATATCCTGGAGTTCCATCTTTGCCCATTCCAAGGGAGCTAACTTCAAAGGCATCCTTTGTTGTGATTTCGCCTTTGGAAATAGTGCCTCGCACTGTCCCTGACGGTACAATGGCAACATCTACTGAATGTTTATCACCATCAGCTCTACTTGCAGCTTTTTTGTACGAATCTGAGATTAAATTTGCAATTGGCTCCTCACCTTGTTCTTTGCCAAATGTTTTTGAGTCCCCTATGTCAAAGCTAGATCTTGCCAAAACTTGATCATAATTGTAACCATATTTACTAAAAAACTTGTTATTTACAGTTTGCTTATTGTAGCTAACTTGCTGACTAATAGCGCTATCCTTTGAAACGCCACTATCTAATGCAATAAGTCTATGAACTTTAACCTTGTAACCTTCGCCACTCTTTGCAACAACTAAATGTCCTAGATTGTTGGTGTACTCACCTGAAGCTACAATTAGAGTTTTTCCTTCTTTGATTGGCTGCTTTAATTCTGTATGGCTATGTGCACTAACTATTACATCAATATCCGGAACTTCCTTTGCAAGTGCAACATCTTCTGATGCCCCCTGGTCTTCTTCATTTATACCACTATGAGATAGACACATAACTAAATCAGCTTCCCCGTTTCTCTTAATTTCAGAAACAATAGCCTTAGCTCTCTTAATGTAATCTTTCCAGATTACACCAGAATTTGGTGCATTGCTAATTGCTTCTGGCCCTAATAAGCCAAAAACTGCAATTTTAACACCATTTTTCTCAACTATAGTGTAATCGTCTATTCCGTAATTGTTAAATGCTCTTTTTAATTTTTTGCCATCTTTTGCCAAATTTTTATCGGCTAGTGTTTTGTCCCAATCTATATTTGCGCTAACAATTTCCGGAAGCTTTGTATCTGCGCTTGAATATGATTGTGAGCTATTAAGCATTTGAGCTAACCCCTTGCTACCATAATCAAACTCATGGTTACCCAAAGTTGTTACATCATAACCAACTCTAGCCATCATCTTTAGTTCCGCCGCATCTGTTTTAAAAATAGTTTGCATTGGCGTACCCATAGAGAAGTCGCCTCCATCAACCATAAAAGTATCAGGATATTCTTCTTTGATTTCCTTTGTTTGACTCATTATTCTTGCAAATCCACCCTTGCCCTTACTATCTTCAAGGTGTGAATGCATATCTCCACTAAATATAATAGAAATATCATCATTTTTCTTTGCAAGTGCAAATGATGGTACAGCTATGGTAATAACCATTATCACTACTATTAATATAGATAAATTCTTTTTCATTTTTAACCTCACCTTTAATTTTCAATATACCATCTATCATTGTAACATATCTTTTGGCATTTTGTCTAAAGAATTATCCTATTACAAAAAAAATCCCCATAGTACATTTACTATAGGGATAATTTCTTTAATTATTTACCTACTTTTGAGTAAGCTGCTTCGTCACAAACAATTGTTACATCTCCATGTAACTGTAGAATTGAAGCTGGAACCTTTGGTGTAATTGGCCCAAAGAATGAATCTCTAACAGTTTCAGCCTTATCTTCGCCACTTACTACAACAACTATCTTCTTCGCTTTCATAATTGTTTCGATTCCCATTGTGTATGCCTGTTTTGGAACATCATCAATTGAATCAAAAAATCTCTTGTTTGCATCTATTGTTGTTTCTGTCAAATCAACGCAATGTGTTTTTTTGATAAACTCATCACAAGGCTCGTTAAATCCAATGTGGCCATTGTGTCCAAGTCCTAATAGCTGCAAATCAATGCCGCCATGATTGTCTATCATTTCTTCAAAGTCTGCACATTCCTTTTGTGCATCTGCTTCCATTCCATTTAAAACGTGTACATTGTCTTCGTCAATATTCACATGGTTAAATAGATTATCGTGCATAAAGTAGTAATAACTCTGATCATTTGTTCTTGGTAAGTTTCTGTACTCATCCAAGTTAAATGTAGTTATTTTGCTAAAATCAAGTTCCCCATTTTTGAACCAAGCAACCAATTGTTCATAAGTGCCTATTGGTGTTGAACCTGTCGCAAGACCAAGTACACTATCAGATTTTTGAATCATCTGTGCCCCGATGTAAGTAGCAGCCTTTCTGCTCATTTCTTTATAATTCTTTGTTACAACTATCTTCATAATTTAATCACTCCTATCCCTATATTCTTTGATACTATTTCATAACTTAGATATTATACTCGCATTCCAATGTAATTGCAAGCATAAATTATACGACCATTGTGATTATTCTGACAATAGCTATTTTTCAAGCATTTAAGCCTTTATCAAAATTTCAGATTTGACGTTTCATTATAGTTTTTGGATTTTTTATGCTAATTCCTTATCAACTCTTTCAAAACCAATTCTAATTATTGTTTCAGCAAAACGCTCTCCTTGCTCTCCATTTTTTTCAAAATAAGTAATTATATCTTCTATTTTATCTAAAACTTCCTCTTCACTTGTATATTTTTTAGATAATTCCTGTCCCATTGTCATTGTTTTGCCAAAACGTCCTCCAACAAAAACTCTATAGGCTGGATTCCCATTTACCACATCGCCGATTATCCCAACATCATTAAGCCCTGGCTTAACACAATTATTTGGGCAACCACCTACTGTTATTTTAAATTTATGAGGTAAAACTCTATCTCTCATTTCCTCATAGAATCTCTTATGTATTTTTTCACTCAAAGAATATGTGTCGATTCTACCAAATTGGCAAGTTGTACCCTTACATGAAACGATAGGCCTAACCTTTTTGCCTGTTCCACCAGTACTTACACCTTGTTCTTTTAGAAACTCAACAACATCATCAATGTGCTTATATGGAATTTTTTGAATCTCAATTGTCTGCCTAACAGTCAAAGCAATTTCTCCACTTCCAAACCTTCTAGCAGCCTCGTTAATTGCAATCATTTCTCTCATTCCAATTTTGCCATTTCCAGTTATTACTCTACAATGAAAGCAATCTTCAGTGGTTTTATCTCTTAAGAACCCAAGACCTTTAACCCTTGTTACTTCTTCATTGCTTACGCTACATTTTTTTCTCTCTACCATAATGTGCTCCTTTCTTTGACAGCTAATTATACCATATTTCCATAGTTGATTAATGATATTTTTGGCAAATAAATTTAAAACCTTGACTTTTTATTTCATTTAAGATATATTTAACATAACGATTAAGCAATTGTTTAATCATTTAATTTTAGGAGGAAAACTTTATGGAAACACGTAAGCTAACCTTACCCCATAATCACAGTAGCACTACAGCTGAATTACTTGAAACCTTACCTTCGCCTGAAGCTTTTGAAACAAGCGCATTTTTGTTTTCTTTAACAAGTGATGAAACTAGACTTAGAATCTTATACCTACTTTGCCACAGCGAAGAATGTGTAGCAAATATTGCCGCATATATGGATATGACTTCCCCTGCTGTTTCTCACCATCTAAGAATATTGAAAAACGCCAGTATAATACGAAGCAAAAAGCTTGGTAAGGAAGTTTATTATACTTTAGCTGACAACGAAAAAGCTACATTAATGCATTCAATTATAGATGCAACATTTAACATAACACACAATTAGTAATTTATCTTGAAAGGAAAAGGGAATATGAAAAAATCATTTAAACTAAACAATCTTCATTGCGCAAGTTGTGCAGCAAAGATGGAGGACAAAATAAACAAATTAGATGTGGTGAACAGTGCTACAATTGGATTTATGTCCATGAGAATAACACTAGATGCTGATGATATGGATTTAGCTGTCAAAGAAGCCCAATCCGTTATATCTAAAATCGAATCAGATTGCAAAATTATGGTGTAATTATGGGTAAGGAACAAATTATTAATCTATGTAGAATAGTAATAACATCTTTGCTATTCTTGGCTGGTGAATTCGCCCCTATTAGTGATACAATATCTCCATTTTTGTTTATCGCTGCATTTTTAGTGGCAGGCTACTCAGCATTAATTAACGCAGTCAAAAACGTCATTAACGGACATATGTTAGACGAGAACTTCCTAATGTCAATTGCTGGAATAGGTGCAATTATCCTGAAACAATATGATGAAGCTTGCGCTGTAATGCTTTTTTACCTTATTGGTGAGATTTTTGAAAACTATGCTGTTAATAAATCCAGAAACTCTATTTCAAGTCTAATGGATATTAGACCTGACGAAGCAACTTTAGTTTTGGATGGCGTAGAAACTGTGGTTGATCCTTACGATGTTGAAATTGGTTCAATACTGTTAATTAAACCTGGAGAAAAAATTCCAATTGACGGTATAGTCAAGGAAGGTTCAAGTTCTATTGATACAAAAGCTCTAACAGGAGAGTCGTTGCCAAAGGATGTGGCTCCTGGTAGTAGCATTATAAGTGGCTGCATTAACCTTAATGGACTTTTAAAAATTCGTACAACCAAAAAATTTGAGGATTCTACAGTTTCAAAGGTTTTAGACCTTGTAGAAAATGCTGGTAGTAAAAAGGCTAATGTAGAAAAATTTATTACTAAATTTGCTAAATACTACACTCCTATTGTAGTAGGCCTAGCTGCTTTTTTGGCAATACTGCCACCGTTTTTACTAGGGGATCAATTCTCAGTTTGGGTATATAGAGCACTTTTATTCCTCGTAATATCTTGCCCTTGCGCCCTTGTAATATCTGTTCCTCTTAGCTTCTTTGGAGGAATTGGAGCAGCATCAAAGGCAGGTGTCTTAGTCAAAGGTAGCAACTACCTTGAAGCCCTTTCTCGCCTTGAAACTGTGGTTTTTGACAAGACAGGTACCATTACTTCTGGCAAATTTAGAGTCAAGGATGTTTATGCCGAGGACTGCACTAAGGAAGAAGTCCTAACACTAGCAGCTTATGTTGAGTACTACTCAAATCACCCTCTTGCAGAATCTATTAGAAATGCATACATCAAGGGTGTGACAAACGCAGGTGGTGCCCCTTCAATTAACGAAGCTCTAATCACTAACTTCCAAGAAGTTGCAGGCAAAGGAAGTTCTGCAACATTAAATGGCAAAATGATTTGTGCCGGCAACTATAAGTTAATGGAGCTTGTCAATATTCACGATCTACCAGAGAGAGAAGATGCAACACTTGTACACATTTCTGCTGGAACGAAGTATCTTGGTTATATTGCCCTAAGCGATACAATCAAAGAGGATTCCAGATCAGCTATTAAAGCGCTCCGAAAAAATGGCATATTAGATAGTGTAATGCTAACTGGAGATAAAGAAACAATAGCAAATCAAGTTGCCAAAGAACTAGGTATTGAAAGTGTATTTAGTGAGTTACTACCTAATGAGAAGGTTGAAATAATCGAAGAAATCTTGGAGGATAAAACGCCAAACAAGACCGTAGCCTTTGTTGGTGATGGAATCAACGATGCTCCTGTACTTGCTCGAGTTGATATTGGAATTGCTATGGGAGGACTTGGCTCTGAAGCTGCTATTGAGGCGGCAGATGTTGTAATTATGGATGACAAGCTAAGTAAAATCCCAGTTGTAATACGTATTTCCAAAAAGACCTTGGCAATTGCTAAACAAAATGTTATTTTTGCTCTCACAGTTAAGTTTGCTATCCTGCTCCTTGGAGCCTTTGGATTTGCAACAATGTGGATGGCAATATTTGCAGATGTTGGAGTAAGTGTTATTGCTATTTTAAACGCAATGAGAACTTTGTTAATTAAACACAAAGAATAATTAATTATTAAAAAACCATTACATTCCAATAATATGTAATGGTTTTATTTTTATTTTATGAAATTGTTTTTAAACCAGTCTGACTGTAACAATAAATCTGCTTTAGCATAGGCATAAAGCCCTGAAACTCCTACAGCTTTCCCTGACTTAGTATAGTATATTTCCCCTTTAACCATTAAGGCATACCCTGTCCATCCATTATTATTCTTGGCAGGCCCAGCAAAATATACGAATTCATGGGCTGTTTTATTGCCGAGATAATAAGGTAACCAGTACATTTCTACACCGTTTATAGTTATCTTTGGAACATCATATCCTGTTGCAAACAAAGTGTCTATAATTACTTTTCTATCTAAGTACCCTCCTGTGAATTTTTCTTTTATTATTTCTTCACATTTTGCTATATAATCATTAAATCCTGTAGCTACTGTAAATCCTGCCGCAGTTGGCGTTAGTAGAATTTCCTTAGAGTAGTCTCTCCCTGGCTTATCTTTGTAATCAATGGTAATATTCATTTTCACTTTGTTTTCGCTTACAGGTGCAAATTCAAGTTTTATAACTCGCCCCTTGTAATAACTTGGTGGATAGGGTAGTCTACCATCTATTCTCAAATATCCCTCTGGGGAACTATCAATTGTCTTTGAATTGCTAGTCGCTTTAATCTTGTAAGTTAATGTGCTATTATTTGCGCCCACTCCAATTATTGCCGCTCCATTTGTCTTGCCTCTTATTGTATTTACCAAGTTTTTTGCAATCATTTGTGTTTCCGAAAAGTCCTCTGCCCTTGAGTAGGAGTTTGTCACAGGCACAAAAATAGCAGTAGCAGCTACCATTAGGATTAAGCAAATCACTAATCCAACTATTACTTCAACCATTGTTATACCACGTTTGCTACCTAATAATTTCATTTGCATCTCCTACTTTGGTACAAAATAAACTAAATCACCTTCTTGGCTAATGGCAATGTTCTTTGTGAACTTTTCTCCTGAAATAGTAATCTCAAAAACTCCAGCTTGGGTTGTGCCACTGGTTTTGCCTACTTCAATATTATTTATGGCCTCTTCCATTTTGATTGAATTTTCATCAGCCTTAACATTCATCTTTGTTGCAGTTTGAACCACAACTGTAACCCCAACAATTATTATTATTAAAATCAAAAAGCTAATTACACTTTCAATTAGAAGTTCCCCTTTAGAATTGCCTAGAACGTGTTTTATTCTTCTGTTCCTGAAACAGTCCATTTTCCATCCCAACTAATTCTACCCCCTTCTTCTGTTATAGTTCCTACATAATAATATTTAACCTTAAAATATCTTTCGTCGTCCTCGCCTTGATTCATTCTAAAAGAAATTATAATATCATCTAAATTTAATGAAATTATAGCTCTTCCATTTACGGTTTCTCCTCTCATTGCTTTTATCCTATATTTTAGAGGATCCATATTCACTTTGTATCCTGCAAGTTTATCTCCTGTCATTGCAATATTAACAGTGGCAGTTTCTGTACTATTTTTTGGAGTTTCATAATAAAGTTTTGATGTGCTGTTAACCTTACTATAGCCTTCTTTAATTAATTTATTCCCAACATCTCCATCAACAATCATTTTTGTCATAGTATTAATCATAGATTTTCCAACATAATAGGAGTTTTTTTCATATGTGCTTACATTGCTATCCATCAAATTATTTGCAGCAAAACTCATTACTACTCCGCCAACAATTAGCAAAATAAATGCTATCACTGTCACAATAATAATCGAAATGCCTTTTTTGTTGTTCAACACATTTTTAATCATTTTTGCTCCTATTATTTCCATGGTGTCCTATGGAATGTCAAATCTCTAATATCAATATGAGGGTATGGGTATGCAAATAGACCTTTTGTCCCTATAGCCATTTCTTCAAATTGTTTGGTCCTTAGATTTGTTTCAGTAATTATTTCTGTACCGCTAATTCCATCATTTTGATTCTTTAGGTAACTAACATTGCGAATATTTGGCGTAGTTGATGGAGTTTCTCCTATTGGTAATCCCTTTAGTGTATAGGCAGCATAAACTTCACCATTTGAGTTTTGGAAATAGCCTACAATTCCACCAGTACCTGTGCTAGTCTCACCTGTATTATATAATACGCTTATGTATCCTCTGTTTCCTTGATAACCGATAATTCCACCTGCAAACTTATTGGCAATAACATCACCCGCATTATAACTATTCTTTACATAGCTTACCCTTGTACTTCCACCATGTGTTCCAACAATTCCACCTGCAACGCCATCAGCTCCCTTAGCTCTAACAAGTGAGGCATTAACACAATACTTTATAGCATAGTTGTCCTTGCCTTCCCACGCATTTCCGTATGAAGTTTCTGTATTTTTACCTACAATTCCTCCAGTATGGCCTCCTGCACCGCCAGTTTCAATTATTACAGAATTATTTTTAACTTCTGCCAATTGCTCTAACTTATTTTCTGCATATTTACCTATATTATTTTTCAATCCAAAATATGGTGTAGCTACTAATACTGGCCTATCCATAGACACATTTCTCTTTGTAAATGTTCCAGATTCACATCGTAAAATACCGCCATAATTGTGTCCTACGATTCCGCCTGCAATATTACCGCTGGCAAACACATCGGCACCATTATAACATTTGGCAACAAGTGAGCTAGAATCACTTTTGGCTGCAATCCCTCCTGCAATGGTAGTTCCATTAACTTTGCCCATAACTTGACAATTTTCGATTCTACCTTGATTAAGCCCTGCAATTCCTCCTGTCGAATTCCCCGAAATAAAATATTTGGATTTAGATGTAGACTTATTGTATTCATCCCAGTATTTATCAGTATAATCTATTGATAAATCAGTCACCGAACCATTTGCCTTGATTTTGTCGAAGGTTCCCACATAGCCTTGACTACCATTAATTGTAACGTCATACAATGTATAGCCCTGCCCGTCGTATTGTCCTTGCAAGATTATAGATTTTCCTGGACTTTCATTTCTAATTATTAAACGATCATCATAGTTTCTCAAAACAATATTTTTTGTCTGCTTTATATTAACAAAATACCTTTTGCCCCCATCTCCTTTAAGCACTTTATTTATGTGTTTCATATGCCTGCTATTGGAAACTTCAATACTTTTAGTTATTCCAGATCCTCCAGAAAAATATGCCTTAGCGAATTTACTGGTTTGCGTTGATTCTGTCATTCCAGTGACATAAGCTTGCATCGTTGGGTTGTACTGTGCAACTTTAAAATCGCTATTAATATATTTTGTAGGTTCAACAAGACTCGGATCATCGACTGGAGTATCAATTATAAAGACAATTATATCTCTCCCTTTAATCCTCTCTTTGTAGGCATTATATTTGTCAGTTTTTTTGATTACATTGGCAATATCATTCTTGCCTGGTAAACTATCAAATACACTTCTTGTTATTGTTCCTAGTGTTCTATCCGAATTAACTAAATACTCTTCAGCCTTTAACTTTACCACAAACCCTCGCTCCGGCCATTGATAATTTAATGGTAGCTTAACTTCAACAGTCAATAATCCATAGTTTTCACCAACTGCCTTAGTGTTTTGATTAATATTATTTCCCACATCATAGTTAGCATTATATTTAGCCCCATAGTCTACAATCTGAATTCCTGCTGGCGAGTCATCAATCTCCTCTGGGATTTCTTCTTCAACTACCTCTCCTGTGCTATCAACATCCCAATATCCGATTTTTGCATCTTTTAATGATTTCTCATCTCGAATGGACGCATTAAATCCCCCATCTCCATATCCGATTTTTGACACATCTGGGTCATCACTAAAAAAGGCACTTAGAACATTTCCTGTCTTGTTGTTATATTCAACCAAAACAACTTCTTTAAGTATTGTTTTGTCTGCCACTCTATTACTAATTAATCTATAGAGTTTAGTATCAAATGGATCAGTATTATCTCTACTTATTCTCAAGAATCTAATATTTTCTCTATTCTTTATATCGTTTTCAAATGGTGGTGTTATTTTGTCTAAATCTACCGTTCCATCACCATCAATGAAATTCCCTTTAAGACCCCTCTCATATTGGTTATTTAGTGCGTTTTGAGTTACATTAAAAATAGAGCGAGCAGTTTGAACTCTCGCTTGTTGCTCTGCGTTTAGCTTATATCCCAAAATATTTGGAATTGCAATTGCTGCTATTATCGCAATTATAACTAGTACACTTAGAACTTCTACTAATGTAAATCCCTTACTATTTCCTTTTTGGTAAAGCATCTAAATCCCCCAAAACTGTATAATTATAAATAGTAACTTAAATCAACCTTATCTGTAGATGCATTCAAGGCTTCTTCTCTCGTAATCTTGCCTTCTCTAAATAATCTTGCAAGATCTCCATTTAAAGTATGCATACCAATTCCACCAGAAGATTGCATTATTGATGGTAGTTGATGACATTTGTTTTCTCTAATAAGGTTACCAACAGCATCAGTTCCAATCAAGATTTCTGTTGCAGCAACACGACCAGATCCATCTGCCAAAGGCAATAATTCTTGAGTAATAATTCCTCTTAGTACCATTGAAAGCTGCGTTCTCATCTGGTTTTGTATTTGTGGTGGACATGTATCCACAATTCTATCTATAGTTTTTGATGCACCTGTTGTATGTAGGGTACTTAAAACCAAATGCCCTGTTTCTGCTGCTGTAACAGCTGTAGCAATTGTTTCATAGTCTCGCATTTCCCCAATCAAAATAACATCTGGATCTTCTCTCATTGCTGACTTTAAAGCTCCAGCAAATGATTCAACAGTGTAACCTACCTCTCTTTGATGTACTATGGATAAATTCTGATCAAATACATATTCTATTGGATCTTCAACTGTCAAAATATGTTTTGCACCATTTTTTGAAATATAATCGATCATTGCAGCAAGTGTAGTTGACTTCCCAGATCCAGTTGGCCCTGTTAGCAATATAAGCCCCCTTGGTTCATCTGCTAAAGTTTTAAATACACCTGGCAAGTTTAGCTCTTCAAGGCTAGGAATCTCATCATTAATTATACGTACAGCTGCACTTAAACCGTTCATGTGCCTATAAATGTTGACTCTGTGTCTAGCTTTTTTACCTATTTGATACGCAAAATCAAGGTCTGCACCCTTTTTCAGCATATCCCTTTGATCATTTGAGCACATGGATAATATTAGATCCTGCGCTTCCCCCTCTTTTAGTTCATAATCTAACTTTGTCAGCTTGCCATTAATTCTCATGGATATTGGCAACCCTTCTGTTATATGAATATCTGAACACTTTCTATCTCTTGCTAGTCCTAGCAAATCATCAATTCTCATTTCAATCCTCGCTTAATCTGTGTAGTGTGCAACTTTCTGATATTCGGTTACACTTGTAACCCCTTTAAGCACCAGCTCAGCTGCCTCCTCTCTAAGTGATTTGAATTTCCCTGCTTCCATAAGTGTTTTTTCTATTGTCTCAACATCTGCCCCATCAACAATCAGCCTTCTCAAAGCTTTATCTATTTCCACAACCTCATGAACAGCCATTCTACCCTTGTAACCTGTTCCATTACAGTGTGGACACCCTTTGCCTTCTCTAACTTTGCCACTTTGTATTCTTAGGGCTATACATTCATCTGGCGTTGCTTCTCTCATCTCTCCACACTCAGTACAAACCTTACGTATTAACCTTTGTGCCACTAGCCCTGATAATGAGTTAGCTACTAAGTATGCTGGAACTCCCATATCCTGAAGTCTAACAATAGCAGAAATTGCGCTATTGGTATGTATCGTACTAAAAACCACATGCCCTGTTATAGCTGCTCTAACAGCAATTTCTGCTGTTTCACTATCTCTAGTTTCTCCAACCATAATAACGTCAGGGTCTTGTCTAAGTAAGGCTCTCAGCCCAGCTTCAAAAGTCAGTCCAGCCTGATTATTCACCTGCATTTGGCTTATTTTAGGCAAATCTCGTTCTACTGGATCCTCTATTGTTTCTATGTTAATTGGCTTTTGAGCAATTTTTTCAAGCACCATATATAATGTAGTTGTTTTACCTGAACCCGTTGGACCTGTAATATACACCATTCCATGTGGTGCAGATAATATATTTGCAAACTTTTCATAATTTGCATCTGTCATTCCAAATTTCTCTGGATCGTCCACTAATACCTCTTCAAAGATAAATCGTATTACAGCTTTTTCCCCTGTTATGGTTGGAACCATTGAAACTCTGGCATTAATACTTGTATCGTCTATTACCGTTTTGAAATGTCCATCTTGAGGAATACGTCTTTCCGCAATGTCCATTTCTGCCATAATCTTAATTCTAGCAATAAGCGGTAAATGTATGTTAGTGGCAAGCCTTGTAATTTCTTTGATTACACCATCAACTCTAACTCTAACAGCAACATAGCTTTCAAAAGGCTCAATATGAATATCACTTGCGCCCATATTATATCCATGGAGTAACAAGCTATTTAGGGCTTGAACAACTGGAGCATCTCCACTAAGGTCTTCAACAGCTGGAGCTTCTTCTCTAGTTCTAGATACATTTGATGCTTTTTGTAAGGCACTCTTTGCCGATATTGCACCATAATTGTTTTTTATTGCAGCTTCTATATGTTTCTTTGTATCAATATTAATTACAAGCCTTAGCTCTGTAATCTGTCTAACGTCTTCAATTCCATAAAAATTAAGTGGATCTTCAACTGCTACTAAAAGCTCATTGTTCCTAATTTCATAGGCTATCATGCCATAAAGCTTCGCTAATTTTTCTGGTATTTTTTCAACTGCCAAAGGATCTATTGCTATAGATGATAAATCTACAATCCCAATATTTAATCTCTTTGCCAAGGCTTCTTGCATTTGTGCTTCACTAATTGCACCAAGTTCAACTAAAACAGTGCCTAGCCTCTTGTTTTCATCTTTGTGAGCCTTCTGGTATTCAAGTGCTTCTTGAAGCTGCTCATCTTTAATATAGCCATATTCTATTAAAACATCACCTATTCGTATATTATTCACCAGAAAGTCCCCCTTTTAATACTTATTTATTTGATAAATTAAAATTGTTGCAGTTAGCTCGTATCCATTTCCTACAATCCTTGGTGCTTTTTCGCCTAGCACCGCCTCTGAAACTCCTGTAGTTTCGTCAATTTTCTTAAACTCAAAGGAATCAACTCTTACACCCTTTTCTTTTCTCGCCTCAGCTAGAAATTTAGTTAGTTCAACGAATGAGCCTCTAGCTCTAATTGACGTTACGCTAGTTCTAACCCTATCTGCATTTCCATTAACAGTTGTAGTCTTGTCCTCACCTGCAGTTTCACCTGTAGACTGAGTTTCATCTTTGACTGCTTCACCTACTCCTGTATCTGTTATGACTTCCCCGTTTTCATCTTTTGCTACTTCGCCAATTTCAAGATCATAAGGTGTCAAACCACTTTTTAGTACAACCCCAGTGATTAACCTATCTATTGACTTATTCTCCAAATATTTATAAAAATACTTGTCCATTTGTTTTATATTTAGTTTCGCTTCGTCAATCTCAACACTCACGATGCCCTTATTTTTTATGGCATTCTTCATTTCCTGCGCTTCAATTAAAGTTTTGTTGTACTTCAAAACCGCTTCATCATGAGTTACCAATGCAGGCATTACAAGGAAGTAGACACCCCCTGCCAAAATCAGCATCCACGCCATAATATATATTAAGATTTTTTCTCGTTTTGATAACTTACTCATCATCTACCCTCTAAAAACTATGAATTAAACTTGCATGTTATAATCGCCCTGTAACTAACTCTGTTAGATTTTTCTCCGTCATCTTCACCCTCATAGCCTTTGTAATCAATGCTTCCAAAGGCACTAATTTGCTGCAGGTTATCAATTAACATGGGTACATTTCTCACAGACATGGTGTTTATATCAATTACAACCTTGCCACTAGCAGAATCAAAAGTATAGCTATTAGCCTTTGCGCCAGCTAGCTTTGATTCTACCTCTGTCATAAGCATAGACGTTGCAATTGGAACCTTATCCATCTCGACTCTAGTTGTTTCAAGTTCTGTATATATATTGGTTAAAATATCTCTTTCTTCCATTAGGAGTTTCGCCTCTTCATATTCAGAAATATTTTCTGGTGCCTTTATGTATGCTTGCAATTCCTCAGTGTTTTTATTTTTAATAATTGTATCGATCTTTAGATATCCAAAGGCACCAAGTATTAAAACAAGAACTAGTACAAGAGGAATTATTGCATTGCGTATAGCTTTCTTTTTTGCTTCCGCTTTAGGATCATACATATAACTTTCATAAAAGTTTATTTCTTTTGGTTTATTTTTATTTTTTGCCAAAGATCCCTACCTCACTCTCTAATTAAATTGCTTGTCGCATATAAATACTCGTCTAAATCAAACTCGTCGCTTTGTATTTTTACAATTTCCTTTGCCTTCTCCGCAAAGAACTTAACCGAGTAACTACCACTTTCTTCAATTAATCTTTTCACTACATAGCTTTCATTATTAAAGCCAGATATATATATTGATTCAACTGGATCTTCGTTTTTTTCGGCGAAGTTATACTGAACCATTTTGGATATAGCTTGCTGGATTTCATCATAAAGTGGATCAGTTCCACTTTCTGACAAGAGCCTCGTTTTGTTATATCCTCTAAACACACCTTGTGTATATAGTGCCGAGTTAAGATTGTTGCCGTCTAGATACAAAACAACAAAGGTTTTTCCAATAGTTTCATCTATTAAATCTATCATTTTAATCTGGCAAGATAGCCCAATATCAATACAACTTATAGTTATTCCTGCTTCATTAAATATGTTTATGTAACTTTCTAGTATGCTCTTTTTGATTGCACATAGAAGGGCATTGTCACCCTTTTCCTTATTAAATTCCAAAAGAGAATAATCGTATACCAATTCGTCATCTTCTTGATTCGATTCGTCAAACTCACCCTTTATCCATTCTTGCATTTCACTTTTAGTCAATTTGGGAATTCTCTTTGTTTTAATTAAAACAGGACTTCCTCCCAAAACTATTCTAACATCCTTTAGTTTTGAGTATGCTGCTTTTGAAACTAATTCATTAACTGCACTTTTGAATCCATCAACATTTGTTATAATCCCATTAATGATAACACCTCTCTCAAGGGCAACAGTATAAAAGGCTTCTACAGTAATGTTCTCACCCTTAATTTTGCCCTCTACCATTTGTATTCTATCATTTTCAATATTTATTGATATTTCCACTTAACGCCTCCATTAAATTCCGCCCATATTACCAACTGAATTATACATTGTAGGTAATGGCAATAGTACAGATACCATTATTGTACCTATTATAATCGCCATTAGAATAATCATTCCGGGTTCTACAATAGCAGTTAATTTTTGTAATGCAACTTCCGCTTCAAAATCAAAATTATCCGCTGTTGTCAAAAGCATTGTATCGAGTCTACCCGTTTCCTCGCCAATTAAGATATTTGCAACTAGCTTACTATCAAACCCTTTTACCGAATCAATGGCTGCCGATAGATTTTCTCCATTTCTAACCATTGAAATCATATTATCAAATTGCGATTCAATATACGCATTTCCAACTGTACTCTTTGTGTTTTGTAGCGCATTTATCATTGATATACCACTTGTATAGCAAGAGCTTAATGTCCTTGCAAACCTTGCTGTATATATTATCCTTAGAAGCTTCCCCACAACTGGTAGTTTTAATTTCAACTTATCAAATGTCAGCCTTAATTTTGGCAAATTCAATATCCCTCTAATACCAAAAACTATGAATAATGCTCCTATAATTACAAAAAGCCATTGTTCCTGAACAACCTTACTAATACTTATCATAACCTGCGTTATACCTGGCAAAGGTGTATTTAAGTCCTCAAACATAGAGAAAAACTTAGGTAATATAAATGTAAAAACACCAATTACTACAAAGAAAGTCACTATTGCAAGTATTATGGGATAAATCATGGCACCTTTAACTTTTTGCTTCAATTTGAAACTCTTTTCATAGTGCTCTGCCATTCTCATGCAGGTTTGTTCCATAGCACCACTTGCTTCACTTGCCTTGTACATATTAATCAATAGCTTTGGATATACATTACCTTGATGTTCCATTGCCTCTGAGAGCATATACCCTCTTTGGAGATCTTGGTGAAGCTTAATATAGCTTTCCTTTGCCTTGACATTAATATCTCTTTTGACCATTACATTTAGCGCACGAATAAGTGGCACACCAGCACCAAGCATCATTCCCAGTTCACGACAAAATTCAGAAAGTAACTTAGAACTAAATGCCTTAGTTCCTTTTTCACTTACGGCTTCTTTTGACTCAACTAGAAATAAGCCCTCCGCCTCTAGGGTTGCTCTTAATTCTACCAAATTAGCAGCCGTTCTCATGCCTTTTTCACTTTTGCCATTTATTCTTGCAGCTTTATATTTGTATTGTGGCAATTGCTTCCCCTCCAGTCTAAAACCCAAATAAATTCAAGTACATATTTACCAGTTCCTCGCCCCAAAATAGGCTGATTCCGATTCCAAAGCTCAAAAAAGGTCCAAATGCAAAGTGATCCTTTTTGTCCTTTTTCTTTGTCACAAGTAGATAGATTCCGTAAAGCCCACCTAATATTATTCCAATAAATGCACCAACAACAATTCCTTGAATACCAAGCAAAAAACCTGCTGCTGCACAAAGCTTAATATCTCCTCCGCCAAAAGCATCCTTAATAATGATTGTAATTATTACCATTGGTAATGCAACCGCAACAAAACCTATAAGTCTTGAGCCGATTACAACATCGTCAGTAACAAAAATAGATGCTACTCCAAGCAAAAATATGCTTAAATTTAATCGGTCTGGAATTTCTTGAATATCTATATCTATATATGTAATAACAATTAAAACTGATAATACCAAAAAAGCTATTATAGCCTTTGGGGTTACAAAAAACTCAAATACGCTTAAAACTGCAGCAGCACCGCCCAAAAATTCTACCCATGGATACCTTGATGAAATATCACATCCACAATGCCGACACTTACCATTTAACTTGAAATAAGATATTACAGGAATCAAATCAAGTCCTCTCAAGGTATTATTGCAGCCAGGGCAATATGATCTGCCATTGGCAGGACTTAATCCCCTTGGTATTCTATAAATCAATACATTCAAGAAACTTCCTATGGTAATCCCAAATAAAAAAAATATTATATATATTACACTGTATGCTGCGATTTCCATATTCTGCCTGCTTTCTACCATTAATTAACGGAAAAATCATTTTTTGTAAACTTTTCCCATTATCTTTTTATACTTATATACATAATATCAAAGTATCTCTAGTAAAGCAATAGCTCTAGTTACATTCACTCTGCGCTTTTCTTTTTAAATTTTTTTAAAAAGATTTTTTTTAATTTAGTTTTAATATAAGTATAGTATGGTATATATATATTAATTGTACACGGGAGGAAAATATTATGAAAAAGAAAAATTTAATAATTGCTACTTTGATAGTAAGTTTAGTTAGTGTAATGAGTTTAAGCGGAGCGGCTTTCGCTGCAGATAAAAAGATTGATGCACGTACAAGCGCTACAACTAATTTATCTAAGTATATCGAAGAAATTAGCTATGATGACGAAGATCGAGAATTATCTGTAGATTTTGTTAGAAGTGTAAAATGGAGCAACCCTAAAATTAAGATTTCAAAAGGTAGCAAGGTTTACAAATCATACATAATTTCTAGAGATAGAGATGATTTAGAAGTTAGAGTGAACCTAACTCCAGGGACTAAATACAGATACACTATTTCTGGTGTGAAACCTTATGGAGCTTCAAGCTACATGACATTAACTGGCACATTTGTAGCTTATGATGATTAATTAAATAATTAAGTAAAAAGACAGACTTCATTGTAGTCTGTCTTTATTTTTATTAAATTATCTTTTATTTCTTGGTTGGTTCGCCAAGACCTGCCTCTGTGTATTTAACAGTATAAGTACCATTGTCATAGGAAAATGCTGTTACTTTACCATTTAATACTGTGATACCTGTAACTGAACCGTCTTTAAGTTCTGCTAATGTAGTAACTTCTTTTATTTGATCAGTTGTCAAAGTTGTTGCAGCCTTATTCTTAACATAAGCTTCTGATGCTACAGTCTGTGTCGCTAGTAATGCTGATCTTGCTTCTACTACTACAGACTTTTTCTCTGCTTTGTTAATGTATCCAACCATAGATGGAATTAAAATTGCTGCTAAAATAGCTAAGATTACCAAAACAACAATAACTTCTACTAAGGTAAACCCTTTTTTGTTTCTTATTGCTTTTTTATTTTTCTCTAATAATTCGTACATATTGTATCTCCTTCTCCACTTACAATGTCCTATATCTTCATTATATGTCATTATATACTTTTGTCAAATACTATTTATAT
>JAVWMQ010000032.1:0-20416 GCA_036637375.1 Anaerovoracaceae bacterium | reverse complement strand
AAAAACCGACCTCCCAATCGTTAGATTTTTGGTCTAACTTTTGGGGGTCGGTACATGTTCCATGGCTCTTTTTTAATTACTATAAAACGTAAAACCTTTAGCTACTATCTTATGTCTAGCAACATTATTTTTTCACTCTTCATTTCTCTTGTGTCTCCTCGCTGTATATTGATCTCATATCTATTGATATTCCCACCAAATTCATAGGTTTGTTCAAAAATATTACTATATTCTTTTACTATAAATTTGTCAGTATACCTCAATTCATTAATAGCCTTCATTTTATTTTTATCCGTAATCTTTATTTTTTTGATTTTACCATCTTTTATTTCTGTTACTTCCATAAAGTTAATTTCCATTTGACTATTTTTGAGTTCATCAATGCTAACGCCAAGCTTATCTAGGTACTTAATTGTATTTTTATCACTTAATTTAATAGCTATTTTTATATTATTATAGACATCGTTTCTTCTTGTATTTGACTTTGTATCATTTATGGTGTACGAAACTGAACCTACAGAATCCGCTAAATGTTCTTCATAAGTTCTATTCTTGAAGTCTTTATCTTGCGCTTCTAATATTCCCTTGATCTGGTTTGATTTAATCAAGTGTACTCTGTTTTCAATTTCTTGATTGTCAAGCACAACACAATTTAAGTGGCTTATGTTTTTTATATTTTTAGGTCCATATTTTTCCTTAAATTCTTTTGATTCAAATATCTCCTTTAGTTCTGGTGATTTTTTGAATCCCACCCCATAGATTTTATATTCTCTCACAAAAACTTTTTCATTTAAAAGATTATATTTAAGTATCGCATTCATTCCAATAAATTGATTATCACTGTTCTTTGAAATATTCATAGCCTTTTGATGATATATTCTCATATTTTCAATATTTTCTTTTGAAGTAAGTTGTGAGTTTCCATTATAATGTATAGGATTATATCTTTGAGCTGTTTCTCCAAGTCCTCCAATAAATTCGCCACAATTTATAGAGTTAACTTCAGAAACCTTTGGAACTCTCTTTTCAAATCCTGTTAAATCAAACACAAAAGTTGAAACAAAAAGCCCCGAAATTATAGCAAAAACTATAAACTGTTTAGCTGTTTTGCTTGTAAATATCTTTAATGTTTTATTTACCATCATCGTTCCAATGGCAAAGAAGCATATAGCCCCTACAATTAAAGCTATATAAAAACTAGTGATTTCTTCATCATTGCCTGCGTAATAGTCTTGTGCAAATATAAAGCTAACCGATGTCATACCCATAACACCAACAAAAAATACTATAATTGGCTTTACAAACTCAAAAACAATCGAATCCCCGACTTTTTCAAGCTTAATTTTTCTATAAAGTAAGCTAGAAATTATAATCAAACCTACAGCTAACACAAAATATATCGCAAGCATTTTATAACCAATAAACCCTCCACCTGCATTAATTATTTTGTTAGTAACTGGCGACATTTTTGCAGTAGCACTTACAAGATCACTCTTAACTGTAAATCCATTTAAGAATCTTTGACTAAACAGGTATACATAGAACATTATGCCCGCACTAAGTCCATTTAAAAAACATGCCATAAAGAAGTGCATAAGCATATTTCCAGACACCACTGCTGCCAAAACAGTTATAGCATACACCATCAAGCAAGATACTATAGACTCAATGCACCAAAGTCCTACAAATTTCACTCCACCTTGTAACATCAAAATAGGTGTAATTGCGATTATAGGCAATATTAATAAAATTAAACCTCCGACAAAGTAGCTATTAAATACACGTTCCGCTGATACTGGCATAGCATGAATCATCATAGCCGAATTATTTTTGTGTAAATACGAAAACACTACTACAGAGCATGCAATTGGCAAGAATAATATATAAAGCGTAGATGCAATGCCAAGCAAGTCTCCAGTAAATTCCACCTTACTTATTAAGAGTGGATATTCCAAAATCATAAGCAATGCAATAAATCCACCTATTGCAAAACTAATATATCTTTTCACAACATTCATCACTACAACACTTGATATTTTAAATAAGTATTTCATTTATCTCATTCCCTTCTCCTACTTCATATATGAAAATTTCTTCTAAAGTCAGTGGCAAAACATCAAAAATAATAGGTTTAAAGGACAAAGTTATTTCCTGAATTTCCTCAAGCTTACCTCTTACTATGAGAAGATCAACTGATCCATTCTTTTCTCTATGAAGTATATTTAATTTATCTAAGTTTTGTTCTTTTTCTTTATCAAATACAATTTGTATTTTGTGAATATCTGACTTCAAATCATCAAGTTCACCCTCAAGCAAAACTTTACCTCTTGAAATAATTCCTATAGTGTCACAAATGCCCTCTATTTCACGTAAGTTATGGCTTGAAATAAACACAGTCATATTTCTTTCTGCTACATCTTCCATGACGCATTCCCATACTTTTCTCCTCATAATAGGATCAAGTCCATCGATAGGTTCATCTAGGATCAAATATTTCGGCATTGTAGACATTGCTAATATAAATGCTGCTTGCTTTTGCATCCCTTTTGAAAATTTACTAAGTATTTTGTTGTCATCAACATTAAATAATCTAACCAATTCCTTATATCTTTTTTCCGACCAATTTTGATAAATCTTACTAATATAATTTTTCATATCTTGCAAATTATAATTAAAGAAGAAAAACAGTTCATCTGGTATAAATGCCATTTTAGCTTTTTCTACTTCATTATTGTAAATATTATTGCCATCTACATAAACACCGCCACTATTAGGCTTAATAAGCCCTGTAATATGTTTAATGAGAGTTGTCTTTCCAGCCCCATTTGCACCAATTAGCCCGTATATTGACCCTTCCTTTATGTTAAGGTTTACTTTATTCAAAATAAACTTCTTGTCATCAAAATCTTTTGTAAGTTCTTTTATATTAATCACTTCCATTCCTCCCTTCCAGCTATTATTCCTTCAATTATCTCCCTTGCTTTATCAGCAGTTACTCCAAGATAAAACAATTTGCTAATATCATCAGCCAACCGAATTTCTATTTCTCTTAACTGTGCTATATCAATCTCTTTTTCATAATCGTTAGAAACAAAAGTTCCTCTGCCTTTTGATACATAAATATATTTTTGTTCTTCAAGTTTCTTGTAAGCCTTTTGTACAGTATTAGGATTAACTCTTAAAGTCTTTGAAAGTTCCCTAACAGACGGCATTTTTTCATCATATTCTAGAACGTTCATTACAATAAGTTCTTTGTAGTTATCAATAATCTGATCACAAATAGACTTATGACTTTTTTGATCTATATAAAACATAGCTCCCCCTTCCTTTTGTACCAAGTGTACCACAACACATAGTACACCGTCAATATTTTTATTGCATTAAAATTTTTTTCATTGTATGCTATAAAAAAAGATAGAAAAGGAGTAATTATATGATATATGTACATCTTGCTGATGGTTTTGAAGAAGTCGAGGCCATTACCGTATGCGACTATTTGAGAAGAGCAAACATAGACGCAAAATTTGTTTCAATTAAAGACAAATATGTAACAGGAGCCCACGGGATAACTATAGAATCAGATTTACTATTTGAGGATGCAGACTACAACAGCTGCCAAGGAATCATCCTCCCTGGAGGTATGCCTGGCACTACTAATTTGTTAAACCATCAAGGACTTAGAAACCAGCTGTTGAAATTCAATAATGAATGTAAACTCATCGGAGCTATATGCGCTGCACCAATGATACTTGGAGATCTTGGAATTATTGACAATAGGCATGCAACAATATATTCTTCAATGGAAAATTATATCCAAAACAGTATTTATGTTGACAATACAGTTGTAACTGATGGTAATGTAATCACATCAAAAGGGCCTAGCACTGCAGTCCACTTCGCATTAAAGATCATAGAAGTTTTAAAAAACAAGGATACTTCCGACTCTATAGCTAGAGATATCCTTCTTTAAAATTAAATTATTTATACAAAAATACGATAGGCAGAATTCTACCTATCGTATTTTTAATCTCATTATATATCACCCTAAATCAAACTTAATATAGAGTTATTTATTTATTTTGCTTGTAATTTTTTTCTTTTACGAATATCTGCTGCAGCTGTGAAAAGTACGTCTGTAGAAGAGTTAAGTGCAGTTTCACATGAATCCTGAATAACACCTACAATAAATCCTACACCAACTACCTGCATAGCAAGATCATTCGGAATACCAAACAAGCTACATGCTAGAGGAATAAGTAACAATGATCCTCCTGCAACACCAGATGCTCCACAAGCACTAATAGCTGACAAAACACTCAATATAATAGCTGTTGGCAAGTCAACGTTAATACCTAAAGTATTTGTAGCTGCCAAAGTAAGTACCGCAATAGTAACAGCAGCTCCACCCATGTTAATTGTAGCCCCTAAAGGAATTGAAATAGCATAAGTATCTTTATCAAGCCCTAGTCTTTCGCAAAGCCCCATATTAACCGGAATGTTTGCAGCTGAACTTCTAGTAAAGAATGCAGTAATACCTGAATCTTTTAAACACTTAAATACTAGAGGGTATGGGTTTTCTCTTGTTGTTATAAATACAATAATTGGGTTTACAACTAAAGCTACAAAAGCCATAACACCTACTAATAAAAGAATTAGTTTTCCGTATGTAAGTAAACTCTTTAGTCCGCTTGTTGCAATTGCATTAAATACTAATCCCATTACACCAAGAGGTGCAAATTTAATTACCCATCTCACAAGTTGTGATACTGAATCTGCCATATCTGATATTACAGTTCTAGTTGATTCCGATGCCACTCTTAGTGCTAGACCTAGCAAAATTGCCCAAGTTAAAATCCCAATATAGTTTGCTGTACCAATTGCATTAATTGGGTTGTCTACAATCTTAAACACAAGGCCTTTTAATACTTCTACAAGACCACTTGGAGGAGCAACATCGGAAGTTCCTTCTGTCAAAATAAGCTGTACTTTAAAAATATAGCTTGAAACAACAGCCACTAATCCTGCACAAAACGTACCTACTAAGTATAAACCTACGATATTTTTTAAATTAGTTTTTTGACCATCCTTGTGCTGAGATATTGCAGCCATAACAAGGAATAGCACTAATATAGGCGCAACCCCTTTAAGAGCTCCAACAAAAAGTTCTCCTAAAATTCCAACTCCTGCAACCTGTTTAGGCACTGCAACTGCTAGCGCAATACCGACAATAAGACCAATTATAATTTGTTTTACTAAACTTATCTGGTTCCATGTTTTTAATAATTGCTTCATTTTTTCTTTTCCTCCATAAATGAATTAACTCTGTCTTTAACGTTCTTTTTTAAATTACCATAATAAAACTCATAGTCATATGTATGATAAACACCCAATGGGAACCACTTATGCTTATATTTTGTTGCATCTGCGGTTGAACACATTAACGTTCCTCTTTCTTTATTTATGATCGCATCCTTTGTACCTGGAATTTTAACAACATACTTTCCTTGTCCATTAAGCATTAATTCACCTAAATTTTCTTGGCTCGTTGCTTCCTCATCATCTCGCCTCCAATTTAGCGGATTAATAGTTAGTGCATTATCATGGACAATTGGAGTTTTACCATTAAAAAATTCCGCTTCCGTATTATACGATACTAAAACGCCTGTATCATAGGCGTTTTTTGCAAACTTTAAGTGTGGATTTTTATGTAAAAATTCACTTGTAACAGAATATCCTACCACATATGCGGCAATCATTTTACTGTATATTTCTTTATGTTCTTTTAAATATGTTTCAAGTAGTCTAAGTAATAGAGATGAACCTTGTGAGTGTCCAGCCAAAATATATGGTCTACCCTCATTAAAGTTATTGATATAATAATCAAAAGAATCTATAACATCTCTTCCAGTTATCTTTTCTTTAACTTCTTGAATCAATTTTTTGTCGCCACCTAATCCAAATCCTGGGTCAAGTTGCCTGTAATAAGGCGCAAAAATATTACAGCATTCACTAAAAACCATCGAATGAGCTTCAAAAACCCTCTTTGCGTTTCTCCTCATATTTGGATTGCTTATTGATGCTGTAGCTGGCTCCTCTTTATTTTTTCTGCTCCATGCTGTTGGATATAGATAAAACACATCTACATCCTTTGTGATATTTTTTGATATATTTAACCAACAGTATTCGTCGGCATAATTTGTTCTTTCGCTCAAAACTAGAAGTCCTTCCTTTTTAAATTGCTATTATATTATCTAATATTTCTGCCAATTATGCAAGAAAAACCGTCTAAAAAGAACAAAATATGTCTCCTACATCACATATTTCCCATATATTTTAACGTTCTAACCAATTGAGAAACATAGCTTGATTCATTATCATACCAAGCAACAACTCTAACTTCATAAATATGTGTACCACATTTTTGTGCCAATGTTTGTGTTCCATCAAACAATGATCCATATTTAATACCAATCACATCACTTGATACAATCATTTCCTCTGAATATCCAAATGATTCATCTGCAGCAGCCTTCATTGCAGCATTTAAACCTTCGACAGTTACAGAATCAGTTGTGTCTTTTAATGTTGCATCAAGAATTGTTATAGAGCCTGATGGCACTGGAACTCTTTGCGCTGAACCAATTAACTTACCATCAAGTTCTGGAATTACAAGACCTATAGCTTTTGCCGCACCAGTACTATTTGGTACAATGTTTATCGCACCAGCTCTCGCCCTTCTAAAGTCATTTTTTTTGTGAGGCCCATCAAGTAACATTTGGTCACCTGTATATGCGTGTATCGTTGTCATAAAACCTGTTCTAACTTCTTTATAATTATTTAAGGCTTTTGCCATTGGAGCAAGACAATTCGTTGTACAAGATGCCCCTGATACTATAATATCCTCTTTAGTCAAAGTATTTTGATTAACACCATATACAATAGTTTTCACATCATTTCCAGCTGGTGCTGAAATCAAAACTTTCTTTGCTCCACCTTTTAAATGTGCACTCGCCTTTTCTTTTGATGCATAATATCCCGTACACTCAACAACAATATCCACACCCATTTCACTCCAAGGAATATCAGATGCTTCTAAATATTTATTTACAATAATTTCTTTACCGTCTATTATTATGTTGCCATTATTCACCGTAATATCGTGATTCAAAAATCTACCCTGCACACTATCATATTCCAAAAGATATGCTAACATATCAGCTTCTGCAAGATCATTTATAGCAACAACTTCGACATTTTCATCTTCAAACAATTCTCTAAATGTTAGTCTACCAATTCTGCCAAAACCATTTATCCCTACACGTAACATAGTCTTACCTCCTTTTATTACTTTACCACAGTATAACATTATTCTCTGTTTTTTGCACTAAAAATCGTATGTACTTCTACGCGAATTTATCTTGACAATAAAATAAGCAGGGATTACTCCCCACTTATTTTAGCACGATTTATTAATTTTTTTAACTAACATTTTATTGAGCATCTTTATGGATTGTAAACAATTTATAAAAATAACTTACATACATATAAATACTGCTGAAAATATTCAACTAACAACTTGTATACTAGTGTCACAGTTGTTATGTGATTATATTAGCATTCTCAAAAGCATTTGTCAATATTTTTTTTATTTTTTTATGTAAAAAATATCATTTTTATTTTGTATATCACATACTGCACAACTCAATATTTAAAGTTCTTTTTCAAAACAACGTAAATTTTCAACAACAAATCCTTGAAAGAAAAATTCCTCTACTCCTGCTATTCTATATCCATTTCTCACATATAGTTCTGTCGCTGGCAAATTTTCTTCATATGTGTCAAACCTCATCGTTAAGCACCCTAAATTTCTAAAGTGTTCTTCAGCAAAAAAAATAAGTTCCTTTCCTTTTCCTCTTCCGAAATATTCAGGATCAATACATAAGGTATGAATTACTCCCACTTTATCATCATCATAAACAAATGACCATTTAATTTTTTTGTATTCTGCTAGTTGATCTTGATTTAAGACCATGCTACCATAGATGTTCCCATTATCTACTCCTACAAATAACTCGCCTTTAGCTAGTTTTTCTTTTGCATTTTCTATTGTAGGGTACTTTCCACGCACCCAATTGGTCTTTGAACCATTCTCTTCTTCATAATCAAATAATCTATTATATATTCTTTCAATTTCAACCAAATCTTCTACTAACGCTTCTCTAATCATTTATAACTCCATTATATTCTATACTTTAGAAATTTTAAAAACATTTATTACATCCACATCTGGGCAACAAAAAACCGCAGTTCCTTCCTCATTATTTGGAACTGTTCCGCCATATCTTAGTATATCAATATACGGAAAAGCCACATGGCACGCCATTGGGCAAAGGTTTCCCCTTTGCGTATCAAAGTCAAATGAATCACCGACTTTATGTCCTCTATGACAATTATGCTCACCTTTTTTGTCAATTATCTCTATTCTTATTTTTGGACGGCTCATTAAAACTCACCCTTTTTCAAACTGTTCAAATAACTTTCAACTGGTAACCCATTAAGCTTATCCTCATTTTCAATGTTTTCAGCTACCATAAGTTTTACAAAACGCATAGCTTTATCAACACAGTAGCTTAATTTTTTGCCATCAAGATATTCACCTATTATTACTGATGAAAAGATATCTCCCGTGCCTGGAAATCTTACTGGTACTAGTGTATACGGGATTTTGAAATATTCATCATCAACATGTGAATATCCAAACACATAGTTTTGACGGGTTTCCGAATCCATCATACTTGAAATCACTACACTTTTAGAACCGTTTGCTCTAAGTGCTTCCATAATTTCTAACGCCTCTGCAGGTGTTACGGCCTCTTGATCTATACATTTAGAAGTCAAAAAAGTTGCTTCCGTATAATTTGGAAGTAAAATATCCGCTTTCTTTGCAAGTTCCCTCAAATTATCAATTGTTTCCTCGCCTACACCATTATATAGCTTTCCTTCATCTCCCATAATTGGATCTACTATTATAAGAGCATCTTTATGTTCATTTATATAATCATTAATAATTTTTACTTGTTTATCTGAGATTATAAAACCTGTCGATATGCAATCAAATTTAAATCCAAGCTCATTCCAAATTTTAACACTATTTTCCATATATAACGTTGTATCCATAATATAAAACTTACCATAATCCAAGGTATTAGATACAAGTGCTGTCGGTAAATTATATGTAACATGTCCATAACTTGATAGAACCGGCATCATTGCCGAAAGTGCTACTTTGCCATATCCTGGCACATCATTAATTAATAAAATATTTTTGCTCATACTGTTCCTCTCTACCATTAATCGAGAATATTATATCACAAAAACTTTAATAAAACATTCTGTTTTTTGTATTAAAAAACGCTTTTACCCAATATCTTCATATTAGTTAAAAGCGTTTTGATTATATTTTTTGATTATCTATTTTACTATGCATTTAGAGTAACTACTTGCCATGGAATAAATTTCCCACTATCCATTAATGCCTTTTTAACTGCATTTTCCATTCCTCCGCAACAAGGCACATCCATTCTAACTACTGTAACACTTTTGATATCGTTATTTTTAATAATTTCTGTAAGTTTTTCTGAGTAATCTACAGCATCAAGTTTTGGACATCCAACAATTGTGATCCTACCTTTCATAAATCTTTCATGAAAATCTCCACACGCATAGGCAGTACAATCTGCTGCAATTAATAGATCAGCTCCATCAAAATATGGTGCATTTACAGGTACTAACTTAATTTGTACAGGCCATTGTCTTAAACAAGACTCTGGATTAACTTGATTTGGACTAATGTTTGGCACTGGCTTTTTATTATTTATTTCTTTTGCCATACTTCCAGGACAACTACAACCACCTTGAGTAGCTTTCATTTGTTGATTTTTTTTAACTGCTTCTTCATCATATTCTGCAGCTTCTCGTTCAACAAATGTAATTGCACCAGTTTCACATGTTGGCAGACAGTCACCTAACCCATCACAATAATCATCTCTCATTAACTTTGCCTTACCATTAACCATTGCGATTGCACCCTCATGACAGGCCTTTGCACAAGCTCCACATCCATTACATTTTTCTTCATTAATTTCTATTATTCTTCTTATCATCTTTATATCCTCCATAAATTGTTATTCCCTTAATCTTATGAATGAAGTATAATACAATTGTAAAAGTAATACCGTTGTTTTTACAACAGAAAGGCAAAAAAATGAAAATTAATTATGAAATTTTAAAAAAATCACCTCTATTCAATGGGATTTCCACAACAGAGCTGCAATCCATGTTAGCTTGTCTTTCTGCTACTCATAAATCTTACAAAAAAGATGAGTTTATTTTTTATAGCGGAGATACCATTAACCAAGTTGGAATGGTGTTAAGTGGTGGTGTTCACATTCTAAAAGAGGACTTTTGGGGCAATAGAACAATCATAGCAAAAATAGAGCCTGGAGATATGTTTGGTGAAACCTATGCCTGTGTTAAGTCTATACCCATCGAAGTCAGTGTTTTGTGCTCTGAAAATACAGATATACTATTCATGGATATTAATAAAATAATGGAAACTTGTGATTCTAAATGTGGTTTTCACTATAAATTAATCCAAAATCTTCTATTTGTATTTGCGCAAAAAAATCTGATGCTTACAAAAAAGATGTCTCATACAACTCAAAGAAGTACACGTGAAAAACTGCTATCATATTTATCTGCTGAATCCATTGCTCATAATAGCCATAGTTTCAAAATACCTTTTAATCGTCAGCAACTTGCCGACTATCTTTCTGTTGATAGAAGCGCTATGTCAAATGAGCTTTCTAAGTTACAAAAGGAAGGTATTTTAACATACGAAAAAAATCACTTTACGCTAATTGACTAGCCTCTGTAGAAACCATGTTTTCAGTATTCACTTCATCCATATTACTATTCAAAATTGGTACAATATCTATTTTGAAATGCTCAAATTGAGCCTTATGCCCATCTTCCTCATTTCTATATCCCAAAATCGTTTCCTCCCATTTCTTTGCACTTCCATAATTTTCCCAGCTTGAAACACTAAGTAGTCTGTCTACTTTTGTTAAGCTTATATATCTTTCAGCTGTAATAAAACCCTCCTTGCTTTTTATTAAATTTTTCTCTTGATTAATTACTTTTAGGTATTTTTCTTTGTACCCTTCTTTTGGTTCTACTTCAAATATTACCATTGTCTTTTCATTATTCATCTCATTTTCCTTTCTCTTTTGTTAAGTTCGAATTATTTATATTACATATTATACCATTTTTTATTTACAATTGTAATTTTTGATAATTATTTTTAAAGGTTGAAATTCCAACACTTCCACAAAAATAAAAGCAAAATTCATTGCAAGATATCTTTTCTTAATAAAAAAAAGACTATATTTTATCAACATAATCTTTTTTATCGTAAACTGAATTTATAAATTTGATTTTTCAATTGACAGTAATTTTTCTTTAACCTTAAGTCCTCCAGCATAACCAACTAATTTCCCACTATTACCAATAACTCTATGACATGGTACAATTATCATTATAGGGTTATGGTTATTAGCATTTCCAACAGCTCTAGCACTACTAGATCTGCCTATTGCTATTGCAACATCTTTGTAAGATCGAGTCTTGCCATATGGTATTTTTAATAATTCATCCCAAACAGTCTTTTGAAATTCGGTTCCACATAGTTTATACTTCAGATCAAAAGTTTTTCTCTTACCATCCAGATATTCTTTTATTTGCAAAAAACAATTATCCGATATAAAACTCTTCTCATCTATTATTTCAGTATTCTCTTCATCTAAAATATTAATTCCTACTATATATTCATCTTCATATGAAATTGCAAGCAACCCTATTACGCTACTATAAATTCCTGTCCTACTCATAATTATAAACCTTTCTAGTCAATAAACTCATTTTTATGTTCCAAAAAAAAGTTATTATACGTTTTAACACTATCTAACTCTGTCCACTTCTTTGTAACCACTGGAGTTTCATCAAGATCATATACCTTCGCCCCATTTAGAGCAAGTAGAAATGGTGAATGTGTGGCTATAATAAATTGACACCCATAAAACCTAGCAGAATCCTCAATAAACCTTTTTAATTCTAGCTGTACCGTTGGCGATAAACTATTTTCTGGCTCATCTAGCAAATAGACGCCTTCTCCATCTATTTTGTTTGTAAAATATTTAAAGGCAGTTTCTCCATTAGATATTTCAGGTAGTTTTTTTAATAAGTTTTCCGATATATATTGAGATTTACTCCTTCTCATTATATTATTTTTTTTTTGCAGTTCTTCTAAATCATCCATATTTGTAAGTTTAAAGTTTGAGTACTTTACCTCCATATAGTCTTTTAGCAATTCACTTCTTTTGATATCTATATTTTCATTAACACTCCTAACATCTAGTATATGATTAAATATATCATCGCTAGTTATTATTTTTTTGTCAAAATCACTTCCTATTGTTTGTTCCTCACAAATAGAGACATAATCATCAAAAAATTGACTGCGATTATATAGTGTCGTTCTATCAGCGCTTATCTTTTCTGCAATTATATTTAGTATTGTGGTTTTACCTGATCCATTAGTTCCATAGAGTATGGTTATGTTTTCATCAAATTTAATCTTATCTAAGCCTCTATATAAAAATGTCTTAAATGGATATACACTACTATGAAATGTTTCTCTAAGTTTAGTGTTTTTATGGAGTTCATTTTCTTCTTTTGCATCACTTGGAAAAAGAAACTCTTGCAAATATATGCTCATACACACCTCTTTCTTTCTTAATATCATACTAATTATATTTATAAGACATTCCTTTGTCAACAAGATAAAACCTTTGAATTTACTCAAAAATGAGCATATAACCATTAGTTATATGCTCATTATTTTGTTTTAATATTTGCTCTATCCTAAAATCTTTTTTAAATCCTCATCTGGTGTACTAATTGGAGAAATATTAAAGTTTTCCACCAAATAACTCAATACATTTTTGGATATAAATGCTGGTAAGGTTGGTCCAAGATAAATATCTTTAATTCCAAGATGTAAAAGTGTAAGTAATATACAAACTGCCTTTTGTTCATACCATGATAATATCATTGAAAGTGGCAAATCATTAACCCCACAATCAAAAGCTTCAGCAAGCGCCACTGCAACTTTAATTGCTCCATAAGCATCATTGCACTGTCCCATATCCATAATCCTTGGTAATCCACCGATTTCACCTAAATCAATATCATTAAACCTAAACTTGCCACAAGCTAATGTTAATATAATTGAATCTTTTGGTGACTTTTCAACAAACTCAGTATAATAGTTTCTACCTGTTTTTGCACCATCACATCCTCCAACTAAAAAGAAATGTTTAATACTTCCATCCTTAACTGCCTCTACAACCTTGTCTGCAACAGATAAAATTGTTCCATGACCAAATCCAGTTGTCAGTTCCTTTCCACCATTTATACCGGTAAATTGAGTATCTACTTTGTATCCTCCTAGTTCTAATGCCTTATTTATTACTGGAGTGAAATCTTTTTCTTCTCCAATATGAACCATATTTGGATATGAAACAACCTCTGTTGTAAATACCCTATCTTCATAACTTTTTTTGACAGGCATTATGCAGTTAGTTGTAAATAATATTGCTCCTGGAATATTATCAAATTCTTTTTGCTGATTTTGCCAAGCTGTTCCAAAATTCCCCTTTAGATGTTCATACTCTTTTAAAAGCGGATAGCCATATGCAGGTAACATTTCACCATGTGTATAAATATTAACACCTTTATCTTTTGTCTGTTCTAGCAACAGCTTTAAATCGTACAAATCATGTCCAGTTACTACAATAAATGGGCCTTTTTCAACTATTAGTGGTACTTTTGTAGGCTCTGGTGTTCCATAAGTCTCGGTATTTGCTTTATCTAGCAATTCCATGCATTTTAAGTTTACCTCTCCAACTTCCATGACAACAGGTAGCAATTCATCCATACCAAGGTCTTCGCCAATAGTAAATAATGCTTTATAGAAAAATTCATTTACATTCTTGTCACTATATCCCAAAACCATAGCATGGTATGCATAAGCCGCCATTCCCCTAATTCCAAATAAAATCAATGATTTAAGCGATCTAATATCTTCATTCTCAGCCCAAATACTTTCCATATTAATATCATCTGAATTAGAACATTTGGATCCACAACATGCGCAACCAGGCGACATTTTAGCTTTTTCATTATGCACCCTATTAATTAAATCAGTTATTGTTTCATCATTAAAATTAACATTAGTTATTGTTGTAAACAAACCTTCTAAAATTAATTTATCTGTTTGTGCCGTTTTTTCTCCTTTTTCACAAGCTCTAACAAGACCAATTAAAGCCCCTGTTAATTCATCTTGCAACTTTGATGTGCTTGCACCCTTGCCACACACACCAACACTTCCTGTACATCCTGTGCAACCTGCTGTTTGTTCACACTGGAAACAAAACATCTTATTATCCATATTCTTTACCCCCTATACTATTTTCTAGACTTGTCATCTAAACCTTTAGCTTACTTCTGCATTATATACCTCTCAATTTAACTATTCCGTTGTTTTTACAACAAAATTTATTTTTTATTAATTTTTTTTAGAATACGCAACATATTTACTTTTATTAATTATATTTTAAACAAAAACACCTACAGCCTTTGCTTGTCATAGCAAAAGTTGTAAGTGCTGTTTTATCTGTATTAGTATAAAATTATATTTAAACCATAATTCTTTGAATTGTAGCCATAATAGGTGGTACCATTTGTTTCTTTCGAGACACAACGCCTGGTAGAACAAAAGAATCTATATTCTTATTTACACCAAAGGTTTCAGTTATTAACCTCTCACTGTTTTCACCATAGCAAATAAGCTCCGATGTAGCATTCATAATATTCGTTAACATATAGAATATCACTGGTATACCTTTTCTTTCGCTTTCTTCTTTTATGAATGGTAGTAGCTTACGTTTTACTTCTTCAAGTTCAACTTCATCCATCGAACTGATTTGTCCAATTCCAAAAGAAATGTTTTCGACGCTAAATTTCTTGAAATCTTGATAGAATATTTCATCTGCATTCTTACCCTTTAGATTACTTCCTGCTCTAAACATTTCAAGGGCAAACTTCTCAATATCTATATCTGCAATTAGAGCTAATGCCCCTGCTGCCATTTTATCAAGTAACGTACAAGTTGGAGATCTAAACATCAATGTATCCGATAAAATAGCTGCACACAAAAGCCCTGCTATATTTGAAGAAATTTCAAGACCTCTTTCAGTATAGATTTGATATAAAATTGTTGCAGTACATCCCACTGGCTGATTTCTAAAGGCAATAGGCTGCATTGTTTCTAATGTTCCTAATCTATGGTGATCCACAATTTCTAAAATCTCTGCATCATCTATACCATCAACCGCCTGGGATTTTTCATTATGGTCTACTAAAACAACTTGTTTCTTTTCCATGCCAAGCATATTACGTCTTGATACTGTACCAATATATTTTTTTTGTTTATCAACAACTGGAAAAGCTCTATGTCTAGTCATCGCCATAATGTCCTTAATATCTTCAGTAAAATCTTCAGTAGAAAAAGTAATAAGACCTTCTTTTTTCATTATATATTCAATGCAAATACTTTGATTAATCAATCTAGATGTTGTATAAGTATCTAATGGTGTTGTTATAATAGTACAGCCGTTATCTTTGGCCTTTTTCATTACATTTTCTGTAACCTTACCATCAACACAAATCACAATACAACCAGCTTTTAAATCTATCGCACATTCATGAACCTCTGGTCTATCGCCCATTATAATTATGTCGCCTTCTTCAAGAAGCTCTCCTAATCTATCTGGATGTGCTGCACCTACTACAATTTTACCTTTTTTCACAACTCCATCAGGGTTTCCTGTCAGAATTTTACCTTTAATAGTTTTTGCAATAATTTTGTACTGTGCTTTTGCTTTTGACAAAATATAACTGTCATTTTCATCCATATATGATTTGGCAATATCTCCAGTTGTAATTATGCCCTCAAGATTATTTTCACTATCTGTAATTGGTAAAGTTACCGCCTCATTTTTCCTCATAATAGACCAGGCATCTTTAATTGATAAGTCTTTGCCAACGCCTGGCGTTTCTCTTATCTCCATATCTTTTACCTGTGTTCCAACATCATCAATATATTCAGGAGCTTTCATTCTAAAACGAGAAAGTACGTACTCAGTTTCTGCATTTAATTCTCCCGCCCTCTTTGCAACATAAATTTGCTCCTTTGATGTACGATTTTTAATATCTGCAAATGCAATTGCAGAACAAATAGAATCTGTGTCTGGATTTTTATGTCCAATAACAAAGATTTGTCGTTCTTTTATCATAGTAAGTTAAATTCCTTTCTCAATTAAATTCTAATTCGGTTAGTAATTATACCACAAAAAAATACCAATTAACACTAATTTATGATAAAATATAAAAGAGCGTTATTTAAAAAGGAGAGAAAAATGAAAATCACAAAAAAAATCACAATTATTATGACAGCTGTTCTTATAATGTCATTAATGCCTTACCAGGCTTTTGCTAGTGACCTTGTAAACGAACACGATAACATTTATACTTATGTCGATATGAAAAGAGATATAAAAGAGCTAGAAAAAAAATACAGCGAGATTTTTTCTTCACAAAGCCTTGGTAAAACAGTTGATGACAGAGATATTATGTATCTTACCTTAGGCAACAAAGAAGCATCAAAACAAATCATAATCAGTGCAAGTGCACATGGCAGAGAGTATATCAACACACTATTAGTAATGGAAACCGTCGAAAAAATTCTAAAAAACTATAATCGTGGTTCATACAAAGGCATTAAATACAAGGATTTATTTAATAAGATTAGTCTTCATATCGTACCAATGGTAAACCCAGATGGAGTTACCATAAGTCAAAAAGGTTATAACGGAATTAACGATCCTGCTTTAAGGAAAAAAGCCATACAGATTGGTAAAGGAACTTCAAGTCGAAGATGGAAAGCAAATGCACAAGGCGTTGATTTAAACAGAAACTGGCCAGTTGGCTTTGGCAACCAAAGCACACCAAAACCTTCTCCACAGTCATGGTCTGGGCCAAAAGCAATTTCAGCAAAAGAAAATATTGCTCTAAACCAATTAATAAAAAGTCTTCCAAATCCAAGAGCAAATATATCATTTCATTGCCAAGGTCGCATAATATATTGGGATTCTAAACAAAAAGGAGATCTTAGAACAGATAACTATAGACTTGCACTTGTTGCAAAAAGCATTAATAACTACCCTTTTGTCAAAGCAAGCAGTTCATATACCTTTAGAGGTTACTTCGAGGATTATGCCATACTTAAACTTAAGATTCCAACTCTAGTTATTGAGACAGGTTCAGGTGTTGCACCTCTTCCTAGCAGCCATTTTCCTGGTATATATAAAAGTAACAATCTTATTATGGAAGCAGTTGCTGCAAGATATTATAGATAAGATTAAAACAAAAAATCAAATGCCTTACTGGATTCAAGCCAGTGGGCATTTTTTGTAAATTAATATTTTGTGAAAGCTTTTGTGAAAAATATAATCAACAATGCTTTATAATTTGTCAATTAACCGTTTCATGTGATATACTTACCCCTATATTTAAACGTTTTTAAGAAAGGCAGGATAAATTAAAATGAAAAATAGTCAAAAGATAGAGAGACGAATATTAATAACATCCTTTATGACAGGACTATTATTTGTAATTGGTGAGTTTTTTGCTGCTATCATATCTAAGTCCCAATCAGTTTTAATGGATGCAGCATATGATGCTACAGAAGTAATTGTAATAGCACTTACTTTATTTCTTACCCCATTATTTCATAAACCCCAATCTGAAAAAAGACCATTTGGGTATTCTCAAGTCGAATCCGTATTCCTTGTAATCAAAAATTTTATGATGATTTCAGTAACAATAGGACTTTTGGTGGATACAATTCAAGTTATGTTAAATGGTGGTAATATTGTAGATGGTAGATTCATCTCCATTTTTCAATTCATACTTGGTATAATCAGTTTATTTGTATTTTTAATAATGAAAAAAATGAACAAATCAATTATATCACCAATAATCGATATCGAACTTTATGGGTGGAAAATAGATATATTTTATAGCTTTGGAATGTCAATCGCATTTCTTGGCTCAAATCTCTTAACTAAAACAAGTATGGCAGGTATACTGCCATACTTTGACCAAATCATTGCAATACTCGTAGTTTTGTTCATGGCACCCCAAGGAATCAAAATGCTTATAAATTCCATTAAAGTAATGTTCCTTTTCCCTCCCGAAAATGAGGATATTGACAAAATCAGGGCATTAACAACATATATAATTAGTAAATATAACTATGTTCTTGATTCTTGTGACATCTACAAAACCGGACGTGTCCTTTGGGTTGATGCATATATCAACGTCCCTGAACCAACAATGCGAATGTCTGATTTCAATATGGCAGCACAAGAACTACAGCAAGAATTGACAAAACTGTACGGTAACTGTCTAACAGAAATAATAATAGTTCAAGACTAGTTACTAATTATTTATTACCATAAAGAGAAAGCCCTACCAAAAGACAATTTTCAACAAATGGAAGGTTTTCTTTTTTTAGGTAATCTATTAGTTCTTCACTTTCTGCTCCTGGTTGAATTACAATACATTTAAAACTTTTTTTACAATTCTTAACTTCCTCAAGGCCTTTAGCTGAATTAATGCACAAATCAATAATATCAATGTCTTCTTCAATATCATTAATACTCTTTAGTTCCTTTGATACACCATAAGCTTTATATCCATTTTCAATTAATCCTGTTTTAATTTTATATGCGTATTTATCTTCACTAACCGTATTTCCCACAACTGCAAAAACCTTACAGTCCATAATTTCCTTTAAATCCATATCTTTCTCCTTTCAAATATATACCTATTTTATAATACTTAATATATAACACCATTTTAAATATTCAACCATAAATTTATCTAAAAAAGAGATTACCTATAGTTTGTTGGTAATCTCTTGCTTTCTTATTTAATGCTATCAAGAAATTTTTCAATAGCTTCGTAATAATTCTTATCTAATAAATTCTTTGGTAACAATGTTGCTACAAATGAAGTTTTGATTTCCGACTTAACTAGTCCTGGATTAATCATATAGTGATCTGTCCCTTTTAATAGAGTTGAGTCTAGCAACTTACTATCTACACCTTCTTTGTATACTTTAATAGTGTTCTTGCTATCTACACTAGTATCAAGATCCCCTACAATAAGCTTAACAGGGCTATAATAGTACTTCAGTTCGTCTTTCACGTCCTCTTTGTAGTTTGTCATTATGAAAGTCCACCTCTTCTCTGGTAGAGCTCTTTCTTTGCCAACAGCTTTCTTGTATTCTTTGTAAGTGCTGTTTTCTCCAAATAACGCTGCTGCATCCTCGTATTCTTTAACACCTTTTTCAATTTCAGATTTTGATGCCTTTTTCTTTTTTAGTTTTTGTGCTGTCGAATATTTTCCATCTTCAAGCCAGTTTACAGATGGGGCTGCCAAAATATTGAATGCAATATCTTTGTCCATTTTGGAGATTTTAGGTAAAACCCATCCCGCCTGGCTAGTTCCTATTATTCCAATTCTATCCTTGTCAATTTCAGGTAACTCTCTAGCCCAGTTAATTGCTTCTACCGCTTCTTTTGCCCTATCTTCCATTGACTGTTCCTGCCAGTTGCCTTCAGCTTTTTTCACTCCAGGTTTGTTCCATGATAATGAAGCATAACCTTTTTGAGCTAGCCTTTCCCATAGAGGTTTATAAGTTCCATTGCTATCCGCATTAAGAGGGCCATCCCCATGAACAAAAACAACTAACCCTAAGTCTTCTTTTTTATCTTTAGGTAAAACCAAGGTTCCCTTAAGCGTACCTTTTGAAGTTTGAATTTCTACTTCCTTTTCGTCAATATTGAAATGATTTCCAACTAAGCCAATCACAACAAATACAACAACAATAATTCCTACTACACCAAAAAATTTCAAATAATCCTTTTTCTCTAATTTGGCTGCTTTTTTTATTTTGAACTTCATTAACATTCCCCTTTATAATATAGATTTTTGCATTTAGTTTGCCTCACTAAATAAACATTATAACAAAAAAAGGTATTTTTCTCAAGTATAATTAGTATTCAAAAATAAGGGTAAACCGAAGTTTACCCTTATTTAGATTAAATACTTTGTTTATTTGTATTCTTTCATAAGCTTTTCGAAGATTGGAAGAGCTTTTTCAATTTTT
>JAVWMQ010000031.1:0-21293 GCA_036637375.1 Anaerovoracaceae bacterium | reverse complement strand
TGCTGACGATGAAAAGCTAATTTCATCACCAACACCAAAAATTATACAACCAAATAAGTGTGGGACTTTTTAAGGTTAAAAATGGTGAATTATTTCCAATATAATTGGTATATACCACTGGAAGACTGATTGCTATTAAAGACTTTTACGTAATATGTGCCCTTGCCATTATCTCCACTAACTTTTAGTTTGACAAAAGGAGACATTCTTTGTGTAACAAGCATTCTTTTGTATACACCACCCTTGTATTTATGATAAATTTCAACTCGTAAAAATTCATTTGTAACAGACTCAAAATATATTGAGTTTGTTTTTTTAGTAGTATTGAATTTGTAGAAGTCAAAATCCTGTTCATCTGCAGGGATTACACCATAAACTGGTGAATTCTTTTTTATAGAAACAGATGTCTTTTTACTTTTACCACTTTTTTCTTTTATTGCTTTTTCAACAATTCCAAGATAATATACGTATTTGCCAGTTTCGCTTTTGTGATCAATATCTTCTACATGGAACCAATAAGTAGAACCTTTTTTGACTCCATAGGAGATAGTTCTAAAATCTTCTGACTCGGTAGGCTCAGATACAAAATCAACGAAATCGCCACCTGTAGCAGAATATGGAGTTTTATTTTCATCACAAAGGGTTATGAAACCAACAGGACCAGTTAGAGATACTAGACCATCTACATTAGCAACGTATTTGAAATAGTCACTTGTACGGGTTTCACCTTGAGCTGCAACTGAATAAAATGTTTTGACTTTTAATTCGCCACCACTTGAAATTGGAGTAAATACTTCGTTTTTTTGAGAAATATCAAATTTATTTTGGCTTGTTTTGCTAAAAGGTTTTTCCTTTTGAGGTTGCAAATCGTTTGAAGCATTTGCAAATCCTGATGCAGAAACAGATAATACTAAAGTTAGAGATAGTATTATAGCCGCTTTTTTACGCATTTTCATAATAAACTCCTTTCGTTAAAATGAATTGATTAACTATTTCCATTTAATTTGGTATGCACCGCTAGAGGTTGAATCTCCACCATAAACCTTGATATAGTATGTACCTTTGCCACCAGAACCATAAAGTGATAGCTTTAGTGAATCTGAAAGTCTATAAGAGGTAATAACTCTCTTGTATGTACCGCCTCTATATTTATGGTAAACTTCCATTTTTAAAGCTTTATTTGTAACTGCACTAAGGTAGATAGTGTTGCTTGTTTTGGTAGTGTTGAACTTATAATAGTCATAGTCACGTTGACCAGCAGTAATTGAACCAAATATTGAAGAATTTTTCTTTATGGTAGTAGAGTTACTGCGTTTACTACCGCTACGTTCTTTAAATGATTTTTCATCAATAGCAAGGTAATAAATATGTTTGTATGAAGATGTAGTTTCATCGTACTTTGAATGGTTTGAGTCTTCAACTCTGAACCAATAAGTTTCCCCTTTTTTTACACCATAGAACAAAACCTTAAATGCTTTATCCACAGTGGAGGTATAGTTAATATAGTCGCCGTTTTTAGCTGAAATAGGATCTTTGTTTTTGTCACAAAGTGTTATATAACCACTTGGACCAGTTATTGTAACAGTGCCATCGACAGTTGCAACATATTTGAAGTAGTCGTTAGTACGGCTACCATTAGCAGGTGACACAGAATAAAAAGTCTTTGATACTATCTCTTGTCCACTGGAAATAGGGATCATTATATTTTTTTGTAATGAAGAATTAAGGCTCATTGATTGAGTTGTTTTAATAGGCTGCTTCTCGCTTTGAACTGTAACATCTGTTGATGCGTATGCTATACCTGATGTAAAAACGGATAATAGCATTGTCAGTGTTAGTAAGAAAGCAACTTTTTTGCGTGCTTTCATAATAAACTCCTTTCTGATAAAAAACCGTGCTAGGTTGATTGCTATATAGCAATATAACAAAATGAAATATCACGATATAACATATAAATATATCACAATATAACAATATTGTAACATTGTTTTCACATAAATGAAAGCTGTTTTTAAAAATAATTCTATAATATAATCCGGTGGCAAAAAACCTTGAAATGTGGTAAAATAGTTGAGTTATGAGAGAATTAATTATTAGAAATGAAGAGGACACAAAGAAGTTTGGCGAGACACTTGCTGAAACTTTAGTGCCAGGTGATGTCGTAGCCCTAGTGGGGAATCTTGGAACTGGCAAAACTACATTAACGAAATACATTGCACAAGGACTTGGGATTGATGAGATGATTACAAGCCCTACTTTTACTATTGTTCAAGAGTACAAAAGTGGGAGATTGCCAATGTATCATTTTGACGTATACAGAATAATGGATATTGAGGAAATGTATGAGATGGGATACGAGGAGTACTTTTTTGGAGATGGGGTGTCAATTATTGAATGGGCAGATCAAATTGAAGAAATTATTCCAGAGGATGCCAAAATAATATTTATAGAGTATGGTCGAAACGAAGGGGAAAGGATATATAAATGTACGTTTTAGGTATAGAAACAACGGGTCCATATTGTTCTGTTGCACTGATAGACAAAAATGGCACAATTAAATATAAGGAATCAAAGGATAGGTTAAATCACCTAAAGGCTTTAACTCCTATGATTGATGAACTTCTAAAGGAAAATCAATTGACTTTTGGTGACCTTGATGCAATAGCTGTATCTGAAGGTCCAGGTTCTTTTACTGGAATCAGAATTGGTGTGTCTACAGGTAGAGCCTTATCACAGGTGACGGGTGTTAAACTAATTGGAGTTCCAACACTTCAAGCTTTTGGATATAGTTTAGAGGACTTCGAAGGTATAGTTTGCCCTATTTTAGATGCTAGGAGAAATCAAGTTTACGCAGGAGCATACCAAGAATATGCACAAATCGTAAAGGGTGCACCTTATATGTTAGAGGAATTTTTGCAAGCTGTTTTTGAGGCGTCTTTTGAATATCCAAGGGGAACAGAAATTGTTTTTATTGGTGATGGAACTAATTCATATGGAGATGCTATTTTGGATTTTGCAGGAGCAAAAGGATTAAATATAAAGGTTATGAGAGATACTTATCAAGATGCAAAAGCAGTAGCGAGTCTTGGCAAGGATTTCCTTGAGAGAGGTATGACAGTTGATTATGACAAGCTAGAGCCAAAATATATGAGGAAGGCTGAAGCACAACGAAAACTTGAGGAAAGATTGAATAATGGGTAATTTAGTTATTAGAGAGGCAGAATATAAGGATGTGGAGATTCTTGGAGAGTTAGACGTTAAATGCTTTGACGATCCATGGAGTGTAGAGTCCTTTAAAAGAGAAATTGAAGAAAACTCAATTGCGTTTTATATTGTTTGCGAATTTGACGGCAAGGTTGTAGGTTATGCTGGAGTTTGGTTTATCCTTGATGAAGGACATATTACTAATGTTGCAGTAGATCCACAATATAGAAACAAAGGCTTAGGTGCAAAGGTTGTAGGTACACTTATTGATTTTTCAAGACAAGAGGGAATCAAAAGCTTCACCCTAGAGGTTAGAAAGTCAAATATAGCCGCACAAAACTTATACAAAAAATTTGGTTTCAAAGAAGAAGGGGTTAGACCTAAATATTACGAAAACAATGGAGAAGACGCATTGATAATGTGGCTTACGGAGGAATAAAAGATGAAAGATGGAAAGGTATTAACATTAGCCATAGAATCTAGCTGCGATGAAACATCAGTGGCGTTGCTGCTTGATGGCAGAGAGGTTCTTGCTAATGTAATAGCATCGCAAATAGAAATACATAAGGCTTTTGGAGGAGTTGTACCAGAAATTGCTTCAAGGCATCATTTGGATAATATTAATGAGGTTACTAAGGAAGCTTTAGACGAAGCAGGGGTTACATTAGAAGAAGTCGATTTCATAGGAGTAACCTATGGGCCAGGGCTTGTAGGGGCGCTTTTGATTGGACTTGCAACAGCCAAAGCATTTAGTCTAGCACTTAATAAACCAATTGTAGGAGTTCACCATATTATGGGACATATCTGTGCAAACTTCATTGAACACAAGGAGTTAGAACCGCCGTTTATGGCGTTAATAGTTTCTGGTGGACATACTAACATTGTTGAAGTTGAAAGTTATACATCTTGTAAAGTTTTAGGACAGACTAGAGATGATGCAGCAGGAGAAGCTTATGACAAGGTTGCAAGGGTTCTTGGACTTGGCTACCCAGGAGGACCATTAATTGATAAACTAGCAAAAGAAGGTAATCCAAACGCAGTAGAATTTAAAAGAGTTTTTTTGGAAAAAGGTAGCAAAGACTTTAGCTTTAGCGGGATTAAAACTGGAGTCCTAAATTATATTAATAATGAAAAACAAGCAGGGCGTGAAATTAATAATGCAGATATTGCAGCAAGTTTTCAGCAGGCTGTTCTAGATGTAATAGTGCATAAAGTTATTACATCAGCAAAAGAAATGAACAAGGACAAAGTTGTTTTGGCAGGAGGAGTTGCAGCAAATAGTAAACTTAGAGATATGTTAGTAGAAGCATGCCAAAAAAACAACCTAGAACTATACTATCCGTCACCAATACTTTGTACGGATAATGCTGCTATGATTGGATGTGCAGCATATTATAAATACTTAGCAGGAGGAGTGGACGATCTAACTTTAGATGCAATACCAAATTTACCATTATGATAATATTAAGTGCAAAAGACGTAAATAAATCCTATGGAGTGGATGTTATATTAAACGATATTTCATTTCATATTAATGAAGGAGATAGAGTTGGAATTGTAGGCCCAAACGGAGCTGGCAAATCAACACTATTAAAGATATTGGCAGGTGAGCTAAGTGCTGACTCTGGCGATATTTACATATCCCAAAACACAACAGTTGGATACTTGAAGCAGGTAGACAACTTTAATTCAGACAAAAAGGTAATGGAAGAAGTTAGCGGCATATTTGATTTCTTAAAAGACATGGAAGTCGAAATTGAGAAGCTATCTCTTGAAATTGCTCAAATAGACCACCAAAATGATAGTGAAAAAAGCCAAAAATTATTAGATAGGCTGGACACACTCCAAGAAGACTACAAAAATAAGGGTGGATATAGCTACAAGAGTGAAATAAAAGGAATACTAAGTAGTATGGCGTTTACAGAGGACTACTATGACAAGCAAATTTCACTTTTAAGTGGTGGGGAGAGAACAAGACTAGCACTGGCATGCTTGTTATTAAAGAAACCTAATATGCTATTTTTGGACGAACCAACCAACCATCTTGATATAGGCACATTAAAGTGGCTTGAACAATATTTGAAATCATACAAAGGGACTATATTGATAGTTTCCCATGATAGATATTTTTTGGATCAAACAGTTACAAGAGTGTTTGAAGTAGATAATCATAGGTTAGATAAGTACGAAGGAAATTACTCAACATTTGCGCAAAAAAAGCGTCAAAAAAGGGAAGATGATTTAAGGAAGTATCAAGCAAATCAAAAGGAAATAGAGAAACAAGAAGAAATAATTAGAAGATTTAAAGGTCATGGAACCGAAAAGCTTGCAAAGAGAGCCCTAAGTAGGGAAAAAAAGCTGGATAAGATGGAGAGAATAGAACGTCCAGAAGGCGAAAAAGGCAAGATGAAAATACACTTCAAAGAAAAGTATCAAAGTGGTAAGGATGTAATTTTTGCTGAGGACTTGTCCAAAAGCTTTGGATATAGAAGTAGCAAAGTCGATTTGTTTGATCATGTTAACCTGGACATCAAAAGGGGCGAAAAGATATGTATTTTAGGGCCTAATGGAGTTGGTAAAACAACATTACTAAGGATACTAATGCAGGAAATCACTCCAAACTCAGGATATCTAAAAATTGGACATAATGTAAAGATTGGTTATTATGACCAAGGACAAAAATTACTAAACGAGGATTTGACTGTAATTGAAGAATTGCAGGAATCATATAGCCTTTATAGTGATACAGAAATGCGTTCAATTCTAGGCCGATTTTTGTTTAAAAACGATACAGTTTTTTTACCAATTAGAGCTCTTAGTGGAGGAGAAAAAGCAAGACTTTCATTGCTAAAGCTAATGTTATCTGGGGCAAACTTAATAATACTAGACGAACCAACAAACCATCTTGATATTGACTCAAAAGAAATTTTTGAAGATGCTTTACTTGATTTTCAGGGAACAGTAATTGTAGTTTCCCATGACAGATATTTCTTATCTAAAGTTCCGACAAGGATTCTTGAGTTAAACAAAGACGGTATAGAAATATTCTTAGGTAAATACGACTACTACACAGACAAAAAAGCACAGATTCTGTCAGGCAAAAAATATCTAGAGGAATTAAAAGGGGAAACCGCAGAATTAAAGGGAGAAACTGACACAAAAGAGTTAAGTGCAAGTGAACAAAGACGTCTAAAAAAGGAAGAAGAAACAAAAAAGAGAAGGCTCGAAAGGGAGAAGAATGTCCTAGAAGAGCAAATAGAAATAATGGAAACTAAAATAGCAGAGATTGAGGGCAAAATGTGCGAAGAAGATGTAATGAAAGACCACAAGAAGCTTGAAGTATTAAGTTATGAGTTGACTGAAATTAAAGAGTCGTTGCAAAAAAAATATGAAAAATGGTTGCAATACGAGTAGTAGTAAATTATAATTATAACAGTTTAAGAATGGAGGAAAAATTATGATTTTTGATAAAATTAAAGAGATTATTGTAGAACAGCTAGGTGTTGATGAAAACAGCGTATCTATGGATACAAATTTAATGAAGGACTTAGAAGCAGACTCACTAGATGCGGTTGAAATAATTATGGCAATCGAAGAAGAATATGAATTTGAAATTCCTGATGAGGAAGCAGAAAAGTTCCATACAGTGGCAGATTTAGTAAACTATGTTGAAGGGAATATTTAGATGATTAAGAAAGACGCAAAGATTTCTAATGCAGTAATAAAGAGGCTTCCAAGATATAGGAGATACTTAAAGGAGCTGCAGAAAAAAGGTGTCGACAAAATATCTTCTAATGAATTTAGTAATTTAATTGGATATACTGCATCGCAAATTAGACAAGACCTTAACAACTTTGGTGGCTTTGGCCAGCAGGGCTACGGTTATAATGTTGCTGATTTATATAACGAAATTAGCGCTATATTAGGGCTTGATAGGCAGTATAAGCTGATAATTGTAGGATCTGGTAACCTGGGTCAGGCAATTGCAAATTACACGTACTATTACAAATCAGGATTTTTAGTAAAAGCAATATTTGAAGTAAACCCTAGATTGATCGGGCTTAAAATTAATGATATTGAAGTTTTAGATTATGAAGATATTGTGGAATACATTGAAGAAAACAAAATTGATATTGGTATAATATGTACAACAAAAGAGAATGCACAAGAGGTTGCAGACAAGATGTGCTTTGCTGGTGTTAGGGGTATATGGAACTTCGCTCCAGTTGATATTGAAGTGCCAACACAGGTTTCAATTGAAAACGTACATTTAAGTGATAGCTTACATTCATTGGCTTATCACATGTCAAAGAAATAATAGGTATAAAAAAAATAACCGTTTCCAAGGAAACGGTTATTAATTCTACTGGATAATGAAATTATTCAGCTTTAGGTGCGTCTACTGGGCATGCTTCAGCACATGCTCCGCAATCGATGCATTTTTCGCCTTCGATTACGTGTAGGCCATCTCCTTCAGAGATAGCTTCTACTGGACACTCTGCAGCACAAACGCCACAGTTGATGCATTCTTCGCCAATTTTGTAAGCCATTTTGTTTTCCTCCTTTTAAGATATCTTAATATAAAAGAATTATAACAGAGTATTTGGGAGATGTAAAGATGAAAGTATACGCACTTGTAGGAAAATCTGGAACAGGTAAAAGCTATCAAGCTATAAATGTGTGCAAAGATAGGAATATTGAGAGTATAATTGATGATGGATTGTACATATATAGGGGTAATGCAAAGGCTGGAAAGTCTGCAAAGAGAGAGACTACCAAAATTGGTGCGGTTAAAACTGCCTTGTTTAACGATGAGGAACATAGAAACGAAGTTGCTTCAAAAATAAAAAAGACAAACCCAAGGAGTATTTTGTTAATAGGTACCTCAGATGGTATGGTTAATAAAATTTGCAATAGACTTGGACTTGAAAAGATTGATGAAACGATTTATATAGTAGATATTACTACTGAAAATGAAAGAAAGATTGCAGAAAAACAAAGGCATGTGCAAGGTAAACACGTTGTTCCAGTACCGACTTTTCAATTAAAACATCAGTTTTCAGGATATTTCATCAGCCCACTTAGAATTTTTAAAAGTATGGGACCAGCTGCAAAGGGTGGATTTAGTGAAAAATCCGTAGTAAGACCGACTTATAGTTATTTGGGAGAATATATTATATCAGATAAGGTAATTAGTGATATAATAAAGTGCACAGCAATTAGCATTCCAGGTGCAAACGAAATAGTTAGGACTATAGCAGATAATAATAATGGTACATTGGACATAAAAGTATTTGCAATAATAGATAGAGATATGAATTTAGTTGAAGTTGCCAAGGAACTACAAAAGAGAAGCGCTCATATGATTGAGGAAATGACAGCGTTCAACATTAATGAAATAAATATAGAAGTGAGAGGTATAGCATGAGTAAGATAATTTTAGAAGACGTAAGAGATTTTAACCCTGAACATATTTTTGAGTGTGGACAGTGTTTTAGATGGAATAAGGAAAGTGATGGAAGCTATACAGGCGCTGCATTTGGAAAGGTAATCAATGTTTTTGCTGCAGGCAAGAGTATTACCCTTACTAATACAAATGTAGATGAATTTGAGTCTATTTGGAGAGATTACTTTGATTTTGATACTGATTATGATGCAATCAAAAACGAAATTAGCAGAGATGACGATATAATGAAAAAGGCAATATTATCAGGATATGGAATTAGAATACTTAATCAAGAAATTTGGGAGACAATAGCATCATTTATTATCTCTGCAAACAACAATATTCCAAGAATTAAAGGTAGTATTGAAGCTTTGGCAAAAAACTATGGACAGAAGATAGATAGATTTATGGGTAAGGATTATTACACTTTCCCTTCTCCTGAGGTAGTTGCAGAACTAACTTTGGATGATTTAACTATATGTGGCTTAGGGTATAGAGCTAAGTATTTAATTGAAACAGCAAAAAAAGTTGTTGAAGATGGAATTGACAAAATCAAAGCTTTGGCAGATGAAGATGTACCAACTGAGGAAGCTTTTGAGTATGTTAATAAATTTTCTGGAGTTGGCCCTAAAGTAGCAAACTGCATACTTCTATTTTCAATGAAGAAGAAAGATGCCTTCCCAATTGATACATGGGTCAAAAAAGTTATGCACGAACTATATGGGATTGAGGAGGAAAATACTTCTGCAATGGAGTTCTTTGCAATTGAAAACTTTGGTAAGAATGCAGGGATAGCTCAGCAATACTTGTTTTATTACATGAGAACTGGTAGAGAAGCTGAACTTAGAGATCAGAGGGAAAAAGAATTAAAAGAAAAAATGGCAGCAAGAGAGCTAGAACCAAAGAAACCGAAAACAGATAGGAAATTTTCAAGCTTTGATAGGGAGGAGCGCCCTGTTAAACAGTATAAACGAGGACCTGAATTTAAGCCTGTAGAGAGAAAAAAATAGGGTAAATAGGGTTGACATTGAATGAAAAATGATTAAAATAGTAATTAGCACTCTAACAAATAGAGTGCTAATACAATTAAACGGAGGAATGAAAAATGAGTTTTGGAATGAGACCACTAGGAGACAGAATAATAGTTAAGAGAGCCCAAGCAGAAGAAAAAACTGCAAGCGGTATTGTTTTGCCAGGACAGGCAAAGGAAATGCCACATATGGCGCAGGTTATTGCTGTAGGACCAGGAACTGATGAAGTGAAAATGGAAGTTAAGGTTGATGATTCAGTAATTTTTGCCCAGTATGCAGGCGTAGAAGTAAAATATATGGGAGAAACTTATTTAATCTTAGGTCAAAAGGATATTTTGGCAGTTGTAGAATAAGGAGGTAAGAAATGGCAAAGGAATTACATTACGGAGAAGATGCGAGAAGAAAACTTCAAGCAGGAGTTGATAAACTTGCAAACACAGTTAAAATAACATTAGGACCAAAAGGTAGAAATGTTTTATTAGAGAAAAAGTTTGGGGCACCACTAATTACAAATGATGGGGTAACAATTGCAAAAGAAATTGAACTTGAAGATGCAGTTGAAAATATGGGAGCTCAGCTAGTAAAAGAAGTTGCAACTAAAACCAATGACGTTGCAGGTGATGGAACAACAACAGCTACACTTTTGGCTCAGATTATAATTAAAGAAGGATTCAAGAACGTTGCAGCAGGTGCAAATCCAATGATTTTACAAAAAGGAATCAAGGGTGCAGTTGAAGTAGCAGTTGAAGAAATCAAAAACAATGCAAAAGAAGTATCAACAAAGGAAAGCATAGCACAGGTTGCTGCTGTTTCTTCTGCTGATGATAACATTGGAGAATTAATTGCAGAAGCAATGGAAAAGGTTGGCAAAGACGGAGTAATAACTGTAGAAGAAAGTAGATCTATGGGAACAACTCTTGAGGTTGTTGAAGGAATGCAGTTTGACAGAGGTTACCTAAGCCCATATATGTCAACAGATGCAGAAAAGATGGAAGCAGTGGTTGAAAACCCAACAATCTTAATAACAGACAAAAAGATTTCAAACATTCAGGAATTATTGCCTTTACTAGAGCAAGCAATTCAGGCAAACAAAAAGCTTTTAATTATTGCAGATGATATTGAAGGAGAAGCTCTAGCGACTCTAGTTGTAAATAAGTTAAGAGGAACATTTGATTGTGTGGCAGTAAAGGCTCCAGGATTTGGAGATAGAAGAAAAGCTTTATTAGAAGATATTGCAATTCTAACTGGTGGTACAGTTATTTCAGAAGAACTAGGATATGATATCAAAGAAGTAACATTAGATATGCTAGGTGTTGCAGCAACAGCAAAAGTTGACAAGGAAAACACTGTTATTGTTGGTGGAGCTGGAGCAAAAGATGAGATTGATGCACGAATTGCCCAGATCAAAATGCTAATTGCAGATACTACATCTGAATTTGAAAAAGAGAAACTACAAGAAAGACTTGCGAAATTAAGTGGTGGTGTTGCCGTTATTAAAGTTGGTGCAGCTACTGAAACTGAGCTAAAAGAAAAGAAGCTTAGAATTGAAGATGCATTAAATGCTACTAAAGCAGGTGTTGAAGAAGGTATTGTTGCTGGTGGTGGTGTTGCTCTTGCAAATGCAATTCCAGCAGTAGCTAAGTATGTAAAAGGTCTTAGTGGCGATGAAAAGACAGGGGCTACAATTATAATGAGAGCATTAGAAGAACCTGTTAGACAGATTGCAGAAAACGCTGGATTTGAGGGAAGCGTTGTTGTGGAAAAAGTAAAGAGCAGCAAGGTTGGAACTGGATTTAACGCATTTAATGAAGAATATATGGATATGATGTCTGCTGGTATTGTTGACCCTGCAAAGGTAACTAGATCAGCACTACAAAACGCAGCAAGTGCATCTGCAATGTTACTAACAACAGAAGCAGGAGTAGTTGATATTAAATCTGATGAAGCACCAATGATGCCACAAGGCATGGGCGGAATGCCAGGAATGATGTAATATGAATATTGTTGCAATAATATTTACGCTATACCTTGGGCTAATGGTTTTAATTGGCTTTAAACATTACAAAAAGACTGATGATGTTGCAGACTATGTACTTGGTGGGAGATCCTTAAATAGCTGGATAACAGCTATGTCAGCACAGGCATCAGATATGAGTGGATGGCTTTTAATAGGACTTCCAGGGGTTGCATACATAGTCTATGAAGGGACAATAGAAGCAATATGGACAGCCATAGGTTTATGGCTTGGAACATATTTGAATTGGCTATTTGTAGCAAAAAGGCTAAGGAAATATACTTATGTATCTAACGATGCAATAACCTTGCCAGACTTTTTTGAAAACAGATTTAGAGATACTAAACACATTTTGAGAGTAGTATCTGGAATATTTATAGTAATATTCTTTTTGGTTTATACATCTTCACAGTTTGCAGCGGGAGGTAAGCTATTTAACACAATATTTGGCATAGACTATACAACTGGACTGTTGATTATGGCAGGTATAATACTTGTTTATACAACTCTCGGTGGATTTAACGCAGTTTGCTCTACAGATACTATTATGGGTGTCACAATGTTCTTTGCTTTAATAATTGTGCCAGCTGTTGCAATGTTTAATATGGGTGGTATAGATGGTTTGGCTGGGCGACTTGAACAGCTGACCCCTGAAACTTTAGGACTTTTTCCTAAGGCATCAGGTCATATCAATACTATGCTAATTGCTTCATCTCTTGGCTGGGGCCTTGGATACTTTGGACAACCACACATTCTAGTTAGGTTTATGGCTATTGAATCACCTGAGCAGATTAAGTATTCAAGACGAATTGCTGTTATATGGGTTACAATTACTTTATTTGCAGCAATTGCAGTAGGTGTAATTGGCAAGGCTATGTACCCTAATTTAGCTGATGGCGAAACAGTATTTATGAGAATGATAAATGATATGTTTAATCCAGTTGTTTCAGGCTTATTAATGACTGCAATACTTGGAGCGATAATGAGTACAGCAAGCTCACAATTGCTAGTGGCATCATCATCTATGTCATCAGATATGTACAAATTATTTATAAGAAAAAATGCAACAGAAAGAGAAATGGTATGGGTGAACAGAGTTTCGGTAATATTGGTTTCTGTTATTGCTATAATTCTAGCATTTAACCCAGAAAGTTCTGTATTTGGACTTGTTGCATCAGCCTGGGGAGGCTTTGGTTCAGCTTTTGGACCTATGATATTATTTGCACTATTCTTTAGGAGAATGACGCTTCCAGCTGCCATTTCCGGCATGATAACTGGTGGTGTTGTGGATATAATATGGTTCCTAAATGATGGAGGTATCTTTGATGTTTATGAGATTATTCCAGGATTTATCGCTTCATCTATAGTGATAATCGTTGTAAGTCTATTGACTAAAGCTTCAGATGAAATGATGGAAGAATTTGATGCCGTAGGCAAGTACAGCAAATAAGTATAATAAATTTAATCTAACAATGAGAAGTGCTATTTAGTAGCACTTCTTTTTTGGTATGGTACTGGCACATAACCTTGTTAATAATACAAAAAAATAGTACAATAGAATAAGTGAAATTTAAAGAGGTGATTAAATGGCAAGAATTAAACCGGTAATATATGAGGGTGAGAAACTTTTGATATTAGATCAAAGGAAGCTACCCCAGGTTGAAGAATATATAGAAATAAATACAAAAGAAGAACTGTGGGAAGCTATTCATAAACTAAAGGTTAGAGGCGCGCCAGCTATTGGCATTGCAGCTGCTTTTGGCATTTTTGTCATAACTAGAAATTATGAAGACAAAGGTTTTGCTGAGAAGTTCAAAGAAGTTAAGGAGTATTTAGAAACATCAAGGCCGACGGCTGTAAATTTATTTTGGGCGCTTGACAGAATGTATCAGTGCGTATTATCCCTTGGTGAAGAAATAGATAGAAATAGGATTTTAGATGAGGCTAAGGCTATCTTTTGTGAAGATGAAAATGCCAGCATCAAGATGGGTGAGTTTGGACTTTCTCTTTTAAAGCCTGGAATGGGTATATTAACTCATTGTAACGCAGGAGCACTTGCAACATCAGGTTATGGAACTTGCCTTGCCCCTTTGTATCTAGGACATGAAAAAGACTATGAATTTAAAGTTTTTGCAGATGAAACAAGACCTTTGTTGCAAGGTGCTAGATTGACTACATATGAACTGAACAAGGCTGGTATAGATGTAACTTTGATTTGCGATAATATGGCGGCTACAGTTATGAGTCAGGGCAAAATAGATGCAGTTGTAGTTGGTTGTGACAGAATGGCTGCAAATGGAGATGGAGCAAATAAAATTGGAACAAATGGAGTGGCTATTTTGGCAAAACACTTTGGTATTCCTTTTTATATGTATGTTCCATCGTCAACTATAGACTTGGATACAGAAACAGGTAAGGATATTGAAATTGAATATAGAGATGGGGAAGAAATATATAGTATGTGGTATCAAGAACAAATGGCACCAAAGGGAATAAACACTATAAACCCATCATTTGATGTAACTAATCATGAGTTGATTACAGCAATCATAACAGAAAAAGGTATTGTGTACCCACCGTATAATGTCAACCTTAGGGAGGCTTTAAATGAATAAATCAAAGGTTTACGTTATGATGCTACTTGCTACGGTGTTTTGGTCAGGAGCATTTATTGCAGGTAAATATAATGCACCATATATCCCACCATTTACATTGACATTTTTGAGGTTTGCAATAGCCACTGTGGTTTTATATGTTGTAATTAAGGTTATGAAAGTCGAGTTTCAATTAAAAAAGGAGCATATACCACTATTTTTGGTAACAGGAATTGTAGGTATGTTTGGTTATCACGTTTTTTTCTTTTGGACCTTTAAGTATACATCAGCAATTAATGCTTCAATTATTGCAGCATCAAGTCCAATAACCACATCAATCTTTGTTGCTATTTTTATGAAACAGTTTGTAAGTAAGCGACAGCTTGCAGGTATTGGAATATCTTTTTTAGGGGTAATTTTAACTATTACAGGGATGAATGTTAACCTGCTTAGAGAGTTTTCGCTAAACATAGGTGACTTGTTTATGCTTATTGCAACTATATTATGGGCTATTTATTCAGTATTTAGTAAGGCGAAGTGTAATCACATTCCACCGATAATAATTACATTTTATAGTTTTCTCGTATGCACAATTTTTGTAATACCATTTTCAGTATACGAAAAACCTTGGACATTTTTGCCACAGGCACCGATGGCGGCATGGATATCAATTGTATATATGGCAATATTCCCGTCAGTTATTGGTTATTTGACACAGCAGTATGCAATTAAGGAAATAGGGCCCACAAGGGCATCTAACTTTGTGAATTTAATTCCAATTTTTTCAATGATATTGGCAATAATAATTTTGGGAGAGGAATTAGTTTGGGCAAAGGTATTTACTGCAATTATGATTATATTTGGCGTTTTGTTATGCCAAATGGAAGGTAGTAGTAGGAGCGATAATTAATGAATTTTTTTCAAAAAAATGCGAAATACATAGTTATATTGGCGGTAGTTGCAAGCTCTACTTCTGGAATATTTGCAAAATATATTTCTGCAAATTCTCTTGTAATAGGGTTTTATAGGCAGTTATTTGCTTTGCCTATATTCTTGATTCCTGTTGTGATTTCTTATAGAGAGGAGCTTAAATCCTTAATTAAGCTAGACGTAATCTGGGCGATTATTTCCGGAATATTTTTGTTTGGACATTTTTACTGTTGGTTTACAGCTGTAAAGCATACGGCAGTTGCAAGTGCAGTTGTTTTGGCAGCACTACATCCTTTAATAGTTATAATTATAATAACAACGGTGTTTAAGGAAAAGATACCAATTAAATCTATTGTTGGAGTTCTAATTGCTATTTTGGGAGGTACTGTTGTTGCTGGATTTGATTATACCTTTGCAGGTAGTCATATAATTGGAGATATACTTGCCATTTTATCGGCTGGATTTATGGGGATATATTTCGTAATAGGTGCAAAAGTTAGAAAGAGGATGCCAGCAGCAATCTATGTAATGATAGTATTTGGAACTAGTCTAATTTGCTTTTTTGTAGGAATGGTTTTAACTAAAACTCCTTTTGTAGGGTATCCAATATCAGATTGGATTGCTATACTTGGTGCGACTATAATCTGTCAAATAGGTGCTCATGGAGTATGGAACTGGTGCATGGGATATGTTACATCTTTATATGTTTCTGCATGGGAAACTATGGAAATTGTATTTGCTACTTTTTTTGCATTTTGGGTGTTTGGAGAAATACCTACAGTTTGGCAATTGATAGGTGCAACAGTGGTAATTATAGGATTGCTATTTTATAATTACAGTGAGAACAACAAATTAAAGGAAGGTAAGTAATGGGATACAAAGTTAAACTAAATATTTTTGAAGGACCATTTGATCTGTTAGTGTATTTAATTGAAAATGCAAAGATGGATATATATGATATTAAGGTTTCAGAGATTACAGAACAGTATTTAAGTTATTTAAATAAAATGAAAGAAATCGAAGTTGAGGTCGCCTCAGAATTCATGGTACTTGCTGCTGCTTTAATTGAGCTGAAATCAAAAATGCTTTTGCCTAGAATTAATAAAGATGGTGTTGAGGTACTTGATGAAGACCCTAGAACCGACCTTGTTGAACGTCTGATAATGTACAAGAAATTTAAGTTTATGTCAGAAATATTAAGTCAAAAAGAGGAAGAAGGATCTAGAATCTTTGAGAAACCGCAAGAAGATATTAAAGAGTTCTTAGAGGCTCCAGACGAACATTTGATTCTAGATATTAATAAATTTGTTAAGGCATTTGAATTATTTATAGACAAGAGAAAAAGAGTTTCTGATGTGAAACATCACTATGAGCGCAAAGAAATGCAGCGAATTAGTGCAGATGATAGAATTAAATTTATTCATAGTTTGTTTGAAATGGATGAGCAAAAAATTCTATCCTTTAAGGAAACCGTTCAAGATGATCAAGATAAATATGATATAGTATTATCCTTTGTATCAATACTTGAAATGGTAAAGGGGAGAACTATATCGGCAGAGCAGAGAGCATTGTTTGGAGATATACTTCTAAAAAAAATAGCTTTGGACAAAAATATGGAGGGAAAAAATGACGACTAAAAAGAGCCTAAAATCAGCGCTTGAATCAATGATGTTTATATGGGGAGAACCTTTAGAAGCTAAGGTTTGTGCAGAAGTTTTAAATGTTGAAACAAAGGAAATTTATGAATTGTTCCTAGAATTGCAAGAAGAATATATCCAAGAAGGCAGAGGCATTGAAATTAGACGTATTAATAAAAGCTTCCAGTTTGTAACAAAGGAAGCAAATGCAGAGTATATTGAAAGACTATGCACACCAGTAAAAAAGAAAAAATTAAGTCAGTCAGCATTGGAAGTTTTGGCGATAATCGCATATAAACAACCAGTAACACGAGGTGAAGTTGAGTCAATCAGAGGTGTTAAGTGTGAGCGAGTTTTGGAAGGGCTTAGCAAAAAGGATCTTATTAAAGAAGTGGGTAGATCAAATGCTATAGGTAGACCTATTTTGTATGGAACAACTGACGCATTTTTGAAATACTTTAACTTTGAAAGCATTAAGGATTTGCCAGATATTGAAGATATTGAAAGCGTATATGAGAGTGATGAAAAAATGGATAGTTTGGATTTTCAGCAAATATCCATAGATTCACTAGGCAGCAATGACGTTGAATAAGGGTGTCTTGTATAATATTTAGAATGAAAAAAGGTGGAAAAATATTTTCCACCTTTTGTTTTTACCTTATTAAATCTGTGATTAGCTAAAAATTCCAAGCTGGAAGAAATTATCAATCTGTCCAACTAGAACTAATAGCATTCCAACAGGTGCTATGAATTTGAAACAAATCATAGAAAATGCTTTGCTTCTCCACTTATTGCCTTCTAATGTTAATTCATCTTCAAGCCATTTGTCCCCAAGGCTCCAACCTATAATTAGAGACATAATTAGAGCTCCAAGAGGCATCATTATTCCTTCAGATAATAAATCTAAGAAGTCTAACCAACAGAATCCAAGAGGCTGTGGTAGAGGACCTGCACCTAAACCGTCAACAGAAACGAAGACAGCAAGGACAGTGATTACAAGACCTAGAGCCATTGTAATTCCTTTTCTGTTTATTGTCTGTTGCTTTTTTTCTCTGCTATCAATTAATACTGATACACCTACTTCAAGTAATGAAATTGAAGATGTGATGGCAGCAATGAATACCAAGGCATATAAAAGGAAACCAAATATTGGACCAAGTGTGCCCATGTGGCTAAACACTGCCTGAAGTGTTATAAATAGTAGCCCAGGACCTTGCGCAGGTTCCATACCCATAGCGAATACTGCAGGCATTACAGCTAATCCAGCCATAATGGCAACTAATGTATCTGCAATTGGGATTAAAACAGATTTTTGTTCGATGTTTTCAGACTTTGGTAGATATGAACCAAATGTTATCATAACACCCATTCCTAGAGACAGTGAAAAGAACATTTGCCCTCCAGCGATTGCTAGAATAGACATCCAACCATTTCCTTGGAAAACTTCCCAGTTTGGTTTAAACATAAATGCCAAACCTTCTGATGCGCCAGGTAGTGTAACTGATCTAGCGATTACAACTAATAGCATTATGAATAGTGCTGGCATAGCAATTTTAGAGAATTTCTCAATACCGCCAGAAATGCCTCCCATAACAATTCCAATAGTTAATACCATAAATATTATAGTGTAAATTGAAGATGCTACTGGATCAGAAGTAAATGCACTAAAGTATGCTCCAGGATCTGCATTGTTAATTCCCCAGCTTGCATTGAAAATATCTCCAATATTTCCTACTGCATATTTAAGGCAGTAGCCACCAAGCATTGAATAAAACGATAAAATTAACATTGGTGCGATGAAACCCATCCAGCCAAGTGGTCTGAATTTGCTACTTAGGGCAGCATATGCACCAACAACACCTTTGCCTGTTTTACGTCCTATTGTAAGCTCTCCAACCATAATTACGAATCCAATTAAGACTGCTAAAATTAAATACATAAGTAGGAATGCGAATCCTCCACTTTTCCCCATCTTGTATGGGAATCCCCATAAATTGCCTAGTCCGACAGCAGAGCCAACTGCTGCCATTAGGAAGCCAAAACTACTTCCCCATTGACCTTTGTTCTCGCTCATAACTTCACCTATAACCCTTTCTAAATAGTTCATTAACGTATCCAGTCTGAAATTAGTATTTCAAACCATATATGCTCTCCTCAATATAGGCGATTAAGGTAGAGTCATATAAAAAAATTCTGTTAAAATATTCCTTTAAAAATATTTACTTACTAAGAATAATATAGTTTTTGTTGTTTGTCAACAAAAAAATATCAAAAAAACTGTTAAAAATAATAAATAGGAATTTTCGGACAAAGGGTATATAATAGAGTGTAATCAATAAATAGTAAGGAGATGTGATTATGGCAATTGAAAAAGTAAGAGAATATTTTGCGGAAATAGGTATAGAATCTAGTCGTGTTTTGGAATTTGATGTTTCGAGTGCGACAGTTGAACTTGCAGCAGAAGCGGTGGGTGTAATACCAGCTAGAATTTGCAAAACCCTTTCTTTTAAGAAACCTGAGGGTGGATGTATATTAATTCAAACTGCAGGCGATACAAAAATTAAGAATGGGAAGTTTAAGGGTAAATTTGGATTTAAGGCAAAGATGCTGACAGCGGATGAAGTTTTGGAAATGACAGGTCACGCAGTTGGTGGGGTTTGTGCATTTGCTATAGATAACCCAGAAGTGGAGATTTATACTGATGAATCTATGAAGCGTTTTGAAACGGTTTTTCCAGCATGTGGAAGTAGCAATAGTGCCATTGAACTTACTTGTGATGAACTATTTGAATATTCAAAGGCAATTGAATGGGTAGATGTTTGTGATATTGTAGAATAAGTTTAAGTTAATAAATTTTGCTAAAATAAATAGGGCTATATGTTAGCCCTATTTTTGTAGATATTACTTTTGTTTTCCGTCAAATCTACGTTCCTTAATTGGTACGAAATTACGGTGTGGTTGAACGTTTACATATGCAGGTCGCATAAGTTTTTTGCCTGCAACTAATTCCTCGATTCTGTGTGCACACCAACCTGAAAGTCTAGCTGTTGCAAATAAAGGTGTAGCAATATCTGTTGGAATATTAAGGGCATCGTATACGAACCCAGAATAAAGATCAACATTAGCTGACATTACCTTTTTTTCGCCAGTTACAGCTTCATAAATTGAAGGTGTAACTTTTTCTATGTGATCACAAAGCATGAAATCATCAACTAAATCCATAGATTCTGCAAGTTTTTTTGCCATGCCTTTTAGAAGGACAGCTCTTGGATCGGACATAGTATAAATTGCATGACCCATACCATACACTAAGCCACTTTTGTCATTGGCTTGCTTTTTTAATACTTTAGTTAAATATGCATCTACTTCCTTGTAGTTTGTTATATCTTTTACATTCTTTTTTAAATCATCAATCATATTAATTACAGCAATATTTGCACCCCCATGCTTAGGTCCTTTTAGAGAACCAATAGCAGCAGAAATTGCCGAATAAGTATCTGTTCCAGATGAAGAAACTAGATGTGTTGTAAATGACGAGTTATTACCACCACCATGTTCTGCATGAAGTATTAAACATAAATCTAATACTTTTGCTTCTAAATCAGTGTATTTACCATGAGGCCTTAACATTCTCAAAATGTTTTGGGCTGTACTTAGTTCTGGTAAAGGATTTCGTAAATGCAGCGTTTTGTTGTCAAAATGTGAGCTCTTTGCCTGATATGCATAAGCCACCAATGCAGGGAAATACCCAATTAAATCTATAGACTGTCTAAGTACATTAGAAACAGATGTGTCGTCAGGGTTTTCGTCATAACAGTAAAGTGCCAACACGCTTCGTGCTAATTTATTCATTATGCTACGAGATGGTGCGGTTAAAATCATATCTCTAGCAAAACCATCAGGTAAGTTACGTTTTGCCGAAATAAGATTCACGAATTCATTTAGTTGTTTTGTAGATGGCAGTTCGCCAAACATTAGCAAATAAGTTACTTCTTCAAATCCAAATCTGTCTTCAACAATGTAGTTGTTAACTAATTCCTTAACTTCGTATCCCCTATAATAAAGTTCGCCATGTTTTGGTACTTTGTTTTTGTCTTCATCAACATCATAACCGATAATTTCGCCTATACTTGTTAGACCAACTACTACGCCAGTTCCGTTTGAATTACGCAAACCTCGCTTAACATTATATTTTTTATAAAGGCTAGAATCGATAGCATCTTGATCTGCTAACTTTTTTGCCATTGCAGTTAAGTAAATTTTTGGAATTCCGGAAATTGTTCGCTCTCCTGCAGTAATTTTTCTTCTAAAGCTAAACATCAAATAATCTCCTTTCAAACATATATCGTATGATTATACCATAAGTTAATTAAATAGTAAATACATTCACACGTTTGCGAACGTTTGTTTGTCAAGTTTTGGGGTATATGGTATAAT
>JAVWMQ010000030.1:0-21611 GCA_036637375.1 Anaerovoracaceae bacterium | reverse complement strand
TTTAATGTTTGTGATATAATCTAACTATTAGATTAATAGTATATAGTATTATGGGAGGAAAAATATGAAAAGCTTTAAAAAAACTAGTTTAATTTTAATTACACTACTTTTAACTATGATGTTAATGGTATCTTGTGGTGACACCGATGAGGATGAAAATACTACCCCTCCACCAAAAGAAGAAAACGTAAAAATTGATATGATCTCAATTGATAAAGCTAGAACTATTGCATTAAAAGATGCAGGACTGGAAGAAAATCAGGTTATATTTGGCAAAAGTGCCTTTGATAATGAAGATAATGCATATGAAATAGCATTTTATCGCGGCACACAGCAGTATGATTATGAGCTTGATAAAAAAGGTAAAATAATTAGTGGCGAAAAAGAAGCTTTGGATACAGAGTATGTATCTGGTGCTACACCTAAGAAATCAGAAGAAAGTATTGGTGAAAAAGCTATTAGAGAAGCTGTTTTAAAAGATTCTAATTTAAAAGAAGCTGACGTGGTATTCATTGGAATTGAAAGTGAAACAAACAATGGCGATTTAGTTTATACGGTTCAATATATTTCAAAAAGTGATAACACTAAAACAACTTATCTAGTTAATGGTACTACTGGAGAAATAATAAAATAAATATAAAAAATCTCACATAAAATGTGAGATTTTTATTTTACAAAGGTATTCCTTTAATGTGTTTCTAAATATCCTTGCATAATTAAAACAGCAGCTTGTTTATCAATAACAGTTTTTCTTTTTTTTCTACTAACATCTGCTTCGATTAATATTTTTTCTGCCTGAACTGTTGTTAGCCTTTCATCTTGATATACAATTGGAATTTTCCCCATACTTACACTTTTCATCTTGTTTTCTAGCATAGTTTTGAACTCATAAACTTTTTCAGTTTGAGGACTATCACTTCCATCAAGTCGTTTTGGTAAGCCAATGACTACAGTATCACACTCATATTCCTTAATTAAATCAATAACCTTACCAGCATCTTTTCTGATTCCTACACGTTCAATAGTTGTTATACCTTGTGCCGTAATTCCAAGTGGATCACTAACTGCAACTCCTATAGTTTTATCTCCCACATCTAATGCGATTTTTCTCATATATACACCTCTTTTTTTTATTATTATAGCCAGGTCTCAATGACCTGGCTATTTTTTACTTGTTTAAATAAAATCTTACAATCTCTTCAATTAAGTCATCTCTATCAATTAAAGATATAAGATTTCTTGCATTTTGATTACTTGTAATGTATGAAGGGTCTCCAGAAACAATATAACCAACTATCTGATCAACAGCATTATATCCTTTATCTTCAAGTGCTTCATAAACACGCTCAAGTATTTCTCGTGGTGTTTTTTCCTCGTTTTTGATAATCCCATCAAACATAATCGTATTTCTATTATCCATGTTTCCCTCCTCAAGTGTTCTAGTTGATAACATTATATATTATTAAAATAACAATTACAACAATTTTTCTGCAACTTCAAATGCATTACATATTTTAGAAGGATCCTTAGCCCCAGCTTGTGCCATATCAGGTTTACCACCACCGCCACCACCAGCAGCTTTAGCAATTTCTTTTATCATATTTCCGGCATGTATACCTTTTGCAACTAAATCTTTAGTTACAGAAACTAAGAAAGTAACCTTTCCATCATTTTCAGCAGCTAAAACTAATACAAGATTAGATTCTTTTGCTTTTAATTCATCTGAAATAGTTCTTAAATCATCAATAGAACAATCTTTCATAGCTTTTGTTATTAAACGAATTCCATTTATTTCTTTTGCTTCTTTAATTAGTTCGCCTGATACATCATTTAGATTCATTTTTTTGTAATGATCAAGTTCCCTTTTTAATTCTTTATTTTCAGCAATTGTATGTTCGATTTTTTCTACAATCATATTCTCTTTTGTTTTTAGCAAGGAAACTGAAGCGTTTAAAGTTGATTCTTTTTCATTCAATCTAGTTAATATTGTTCTTCCTGTGATAGCTTCGATTCTTCTAACACCAGAGGCTATACCACTTTCACTAATAATTTTAAATGCACCGATTTGCCCTGTATTAGTAACGTGAATTCCCCCACAAAGTTCTTTGCTATAATCACCGGCTGAAACAACTCTAACAGTGTCTCCGTATTTTTCACTAAACAGACCTACAGCCCCTTCTTTGATAGCTTCTTTAATAGGAAGTTCCTTTACATCAACTGGTAAGAAAAAGTCAATCTTACGGTTTACAATGTTTTCTATCTTTTGAATTATTTCAGGAGTTAAAGCTTCATAATGGTTAAAGTCAAATCTAAGACCATCCTTGTCAACTTGAGAACCTGCTTGTGCAACATGATCACCTAAAACTTCTCTAAGAGCTTTATGTAATAAATGTGTGGCTGTATGATTACGTGCAGAAGCGTTTCTTTCTGGTTCTGAAACTAAGGCTTCTACAATATCTCCAGGCTTAAACTCACCACGTTTTACTGTGACTTTATGAGCAATTATATCTCTATATTTGTTTACTTCTTCAACAATAGCTACATTTTCGTCATCAATATAAATTATACCTATATCATTAGATTGACCACCACTTTGTGCATAAAACGGTGTCTTATCTAAAATAATTCTACCTTCTTCGCCTTCTTTTAGACTTTCAAGAACTTCTTTATTCCAAAAAATTGCTTTAACGTTTCCAGTTTCAGAGAAACTAGAATATCCAGTGAATTCAGTTTTCCCGTCAAATAAGTAGTCAATTGCTGATTCTTGCCATGCTTCATCTGATTTACTTGCATCGTCTTTGCATTTCTGCTTTTGAATTTGCATATATGAATCAAAATCTTCTCTTAAAACTGTAAACCCTTTTTCATTAAGAATTTCTTCTGTAATTTCAAAAGGAAATCCGTATGTATCATGAAGTTTGAATGCTTTCTCACCGGACAAAACAGTTTCGTTATTAGCTTTCATATCATCAATATAGTTTTCAATAATAGACAAACCTTGCGCTAAAGTTTCTATGAATTTTTCTTCTTCAATTTTAATGATTTTCTTTATGAAAACTCGCATTTCTTCTAGGTTTTCATATGCTCCACCTGAAGTATCAATGACTTTATCTACAATTTCAGTTAAGAAGTTACCTTCTATACCAATTTTTTTGCCATGTCTAATTGCTCTTCTAATGATTCTACGTAATACATAGCCCCTACCCTCATTACCTGGCATTATTTGGTCACCAATCATGAATGTAGCTGATCTAACGTGATCTGTAATAATTCTAATTGAAACATCACTTGGAACAGTACCATTTTGATATTTGACATTTGCCAAGTTACAAACGGCATCTCTAACATATTTAATTGTATCGATATCAAATATAGAATCAACTCCTTGCATAACACATGCAATTCTTTCAAGTCCCATACCAGTATCAATATTTGGATTCTCTAAATCAGAATATGTTCCATCTTCATTCTTTGAATATTGAGTAAATACGTGATTCCAAAACTCAACATATCTATCACATTCGCAACCAGGTTTGCAATCCGGATTATCACATCCATACTTTTCACCTCTGTCATAATATAATTCTGAACATGGGCCACATGGTCCAGTACCAATTTCCCAAAAGTTATCGTCCTTGCCTAGTCTGACAATTCTTTCTTCAGGGAAATGCATTTTATCTTTCCAAATGTTGTAAGCATCATCATCTTCTTCGTAAACAGTAACCCAAATCTTATCTAATGGCATTTTTAAAACTTCTGTTAAAAATTCCATTCCCCATTTAATTGATTCTTCTTTAAAATAATCACCAAAAGAGAAACTACCAAGCATTTCAAAAAAAGTGCCGTGTCTTGATGTGAAACCTACGTTTTCAATATCAGCAGTTCTAATACACTTTTGACATGTTACCATTCTTGGTGCTGGTGGCTTTTCTTGTCCAGAAAAATATGGTTTCAATGGCGCCATACCTGAATTTATAATAAGTAAACTTTTATCGTTTTGTGGAATTAAAGAAAAACTACCTCTTCTGTAGTGTTCTTTACTCTCATAAAAACTTAAAAATAATTCTCTAATACGATTTAATCCTAGTTTTTCCATCTGTTTGATTTCCTCCATATAATATAAAATATCTTTAATATTATACCACTAAATAGATTAAATGTGTTAATATTTACTAAGAAAGTAGGTAATAATTTATGAAACAAGTTAGATTAGGTAAAACAAATATATTTGTATCCCCTGTTGGATTTGGAGTTTTAACTATGGGAAAAACTCAATTGAATTTAAATTTAAAAGATGGTGCTGATCTTATTAAATATGGTATATCAAAAGGAATCAATTTTTTTGATACTGCTCAATATTATGAAACATATCCTTACTTAAGAGAAGCCTTAAAAGATTATGACTCGGAAGATATTGTAATATGTTCTAAATCATTAGATTGGGGCTATTTTCAAATGAAATATGCTGTCTCTGAATGCTTATTAGAGCTGGACAGAAAATATGTAGACATATTTTTATTACATGAATTAAGACCAGACGAAGATAGAAGTGGTGCATGGGAATATTTGAGAGAAGCAAAAAAAGCAGGAGTTGTAAAAGCTATAGGAGTTTCAACTCATCATACTGATGTAGCAAAGAAAGCTCTGGATTTTAAAGATATTGACGTTCTATTTCCACTTATTAATTTGGAAGGTCTTGGTATAAGAACCGGTAAAAATAAAGGTACCAAAGAAGATATGGAGATGGTTATTAAAACAGCTTATGAAAATAATATAGGTGTATTTGGAATGAAAGCTTTTGGTGGAGGGAACCTTACTGGCAGATATATAGAGGCTCTAGATTATGTTACCAACATTACAGGGATTGACTCAATTATGATAGGATTTGGTCAAAAAAAAGAAATTGACAAAGCAATTTCTTATTTCGATGGGACCATAGATAGAAACTATATTCCAGATTTATCTAACAAAAAAATCCATATTGAAGCCGGTAATTGTGAAGCTTGTGGATCTTGTTTAAATCGTTGTCCTAACAAGGCCATATATATTGAAGATAACATGGCACATGTAAATCATAATATATGTTTAACCTGTGGATATTGTGCACCCGTTTGCCCAACAAGAGCAATAATTTTATATTAGGGTATTATTGTTTGTTTATTCAATAAATCCGCCACCTACAACCATGTTATCTAAATATATAACAACAGATTGCCCTGGAGTTGCTGCTCTTTGTTTTTCTTTGAAGTTAATTTTCAGTCTATCTCCTCCATCTGTTGAAAGTGTAGCATCGCAAGGTTTAGAAGCATATCTGATTTTAGCTTTTACTAACCTTCCCTCAAGAGATTTAGGCAATAGTGATGAGTTTGTTTCTTGGAAAAAATTATTTGTTGAGTAAATCGTATCTTTGAACAAATCTTCTTGTTCTCCTAAAGTAATAGTATTATCTAAATGATTTATCTTAGTTACAAATACTGGCTTACCGAAAGTGATTCCAAGACCTTTTCTTTGACCAATAGTATATTTATGTATACCTTCGTGGGTGCCTAATACATTACCATTTTTATCAATAAATTCACCTTTTGGCAGTTTATTCCCTGTTCTTTCAAGGTATTCTATATAGTTTTCTGTTTTGTTAATAAAGCAAATTTCTTGACTGTCTTTTAAATTGGCGTTAGATAGGTTATTAGCTCTTGCAATATTTCTAACGTCTTCTTTATCTTCAAATTCACATAATGGAAGAATAAGCCTTTCGATAATCGTAGTAGGTAATCTATATAGCATATATGATTGATCCTTTTTAATATTATCTGCCATTTTTATTAAAGTACAATTTGTTTCTTTATTAAATACAGTATTAGCGTAATGACCAGTAGCAATGTATTTTGCTCCGACTTCATCAGCAGCTTGTTCAAGTATTTTAAATTTAATTAAAGGATTACACATTATACAAGGATTTGGTGTTCTTCCATGTAAATATTCACTTACAAAATTTCCAATTATTTTATCATTAAAATCGTCAGCAACATTTTTATAAATGAATTTAATTCCAAGTTCTTTTGCAGCTTTTTCAGCGCGTTCTTTTCCTTCAAGATTGGTGGTTTGAATATCAAAAAAAAGTCCTATTACATTAAGGCCTTTATTTTTCAAAAGTAAAGCGGCAGTAGTGCTATCCACTCCGCCGCTTAAACCTAAAACCACACTTTCATTTGAAAATTTGGTCATAATTCTATTCCTCTTCTATTTCGTGGTCGTGGTGATCATCTTCTTCTGCATTAGGATCAAAGCCTTCAAGACCTTTATACTCTTTATTGTTTTTCTGTGCGTAATCATAAATAGCTTTTTTGATAGCTGTATCAGCTAGTACAGAACAATGTATTTTTACAGGAGGTAATCCACCCAGTTCTTTTACAATGTCGCCATTTGATATTTCAAGAGCTTCGTCAATAGTTTTACCAATTATCATTTCAGTGGCCATTGATGATGATGCAATTGCAGAACCACATCCAAAAGTTTTGAATTTTGCATCTACAATTATATCGTTTTCAACTTTAATCATAATTTGCATCATATCACCACAAACGGGACTACCATATGTGCCTACTCCATCTGCATTTTCAATTTCACCAACGTTTTTTGGGTTAGTGAAATATTCCATAACCTTATCATTATACATTCCCATGTTTTACCAACCTTTCTCTTCTGATATAGGTGACATACTTCTAAGTTTTGTCACAATCTCACTTAGTTCTCTAATTACGTAATCTAAATCTTCCTTTGTAGTAAAATCTCCCACAGTAAATCTTAAAGTTCCATGTATCTTCTCGACTGGAATACCAAGTGCAGTAAGTACGTGTGAAGGAACTAATGATGTTGATGAACATGCAGAACCAGTTGAAACTGAAATTCCTTTCATATCCAAAAGTAGTAGTAGTGATTCACCTTCAATATATTCAAATGTAATACTTGCATTTCCTGGATGTCTATGTTCCATAGTACCATTTACAGTTGTATTTTTTATTTTTGATGTTACTTCACTGATGAAGTAGTCTCTTAATTCTGAAACTTTTTTAATATGTGTATCTAACTCATTAGATGCGATTTCTGCAGCTTTACCAAAACCAACAATACCAGGAAGATTTTCAGTTCCAGCTCTCTTCTTCTTTTCCTGAGCACCACCATGTATTAGGTTTGAAATTTTGCTACCTTTTTTTACGTAAAGTGCGCCTATACCTTTAGGTCCATAAATTTTGTGAGAAGACATTGACATGAAATCAATATTTTGGTCCTTCACATCAATAAAAGTGTTTCCTAAAGCTTGAACAGCATCAGTATGGAATAAAATTCCTTTTGATCTAGCCAACGCTCCAATTTCTTTTATTGGTTGTATAGAACCTACTTCGTTATTTGCATACATAATTGAAATTAATATTGTCTTATCAGTTATAGCATTTTCAAGTTCTTCTAAATTAATTAAACCATCGCAATCAACATCTAAATATGTTATTTCAAAGCCTCTTTTGGATAGAAATTCACATGTGTGAAGAATTGCATGATGTTCAATTTTAGTTGTAATTATATGGTTCCCTTTTGCTTTAAGAGCATCACTAACACCTTCAAGAACCCAGTTATCTGCCTCTGTTCCTCCGGCTGTAAAGAAGATTTCACTATCTTCTGCATTTATTAAATTAGCAACCTGATGTCTTGCATGTTCCAAGGCATTTTTTGATTCCGCCGCAATCGAATATAAGCTAGATGGATTACCATAAAACTCTGTGAAATATGGTATCATAGCATTTAAAACTTCCTCTTTAACTGGCGTAGTTGCTGAATAATCAAGATATACTTGTTTCATAATTTATCACTCCTTATTTTACGTTGTCCTTTTACCCCGTATAATATTATTTTAAACAAAATTAATTTCTATTTTTTAACTGTGTTATTTCATCTTCTGTTAAATCTTCCACATATTTAACTCTGGAAAGATGACCTTTAACTTGTCCTCTAATAGATTCTATATATTCTTTTCTTAGCTGATCTCTTTCCTTTAGCTCTTCAGTTGTTAAACCTTCTGCTTTATTTTTTGCAGCTAATTCATTAATTCTGTCAATTTTTTCTTTTGTAATCACTTTAAATTCTCCTTATATATATAATATAACTTTAACATTATACCTTGAAAACGTGGTTATTTCAACTACAAAGATAAAATATTTGGAATTTAGTGACCTTCATATTCAGCTGTTGCCGATTTTGTTACGGAAAAATTTTCGTTTTGTAAAAATTTGAGTTCAAAAATTGGATTATATCCAGTTAATGTTATTTTTACCCTAGGATTAATACTGTTATCAGAACTTGGAAATAAGGAAGATGGTAAATAATTTGTACGAATTGTTCCATCAGTACGTCTCTCAATAGATGTTATTTGATCTGTAGATAAATCAGACACTATATCAATTTTAATGTGCACTCCCTTTTTCCAATAAGTCATATTAACATTTTCATCAAGTAAAGTAAAAATATTTGCTATATATTCATTATTAAATGCTATGTCACCATTACCATAATGGATTGGATCTATTTCATTTGACAAAGCCACAGCCGCATCTTCGGCGCATACTTCTAGGTTTTTGCTGTTTCTAATAAATAGGTTTATATCAGCTTGATATATAATCAATGTTGATAAAACAATAATTATTGAAATTGTTATAATAAGGTTTTTCATACTGCACCATTACCAATTACTGCTTCTATCAATTAATTCGCTAATGGTGGTTTGATTAATAGTAAATCTATTTGTTTCTTCTTCAGGTGATAGGTTCCAAAAGTTTGAAGCTACCATTAAATCTTCAAGAGACAAGGAAATAGCGTATTTGATTTTACTACCTCTTGATAATGGAACCTTATCCCCTGATACAGAAATTTCACTATTACTACAATCCAATATTTCAGCAATTGAATTTTGTAATGTAAGTTGATTAGATATAGAAACATATCCTTCTTTTTTAACTATCTGTTGAAAAGAATTTATTTCTTTTTCAACATTAGATAGATGATTATGAATTACTTGGTTAGAAGTGAATTGTAATACAAAAATTAATAATATTGTCAAGCACGCCATAGTTGTAATTAAATTCTTCATTTTATCTAACCTTTCTACTTGTTATATTGCATAACACTTTTTATCATCACATCTTTTGATGCACTTTTTAGGGAATTATTATCTCCGACAATCATGCTAAATAAGAATACACTTAAGATAATGGTTCCAACTATTATTATCAGGTCTTTCATAATTCTCCTTAATATACTAAATGAGGTTCACTATATGGGCGAAAGTTATCTATTATAAATGGTACTTTATATTTTGAAACATATAGTTTTTCATCATATACATATAATGCTTCAAAGTTCGCATATATTGTTTCAGGGATATCATGACCACCTCGATTAATCATTGACTTATCCCAGAAAGATCCACTCCAGTTACCATTTCCGTTGTTATTTAATGTGGTCTCATAAGGTTTTCCATCTGCATTTGTAGTCGTTCCAAATCTTGATGAAAAGTTGACTTTAATTGATAACACATTTTCATTTTGTGCAGTTGCGTTTAATACAATTCTCTCGCCAGGCCAAAATACATTCTTGTACCGTAGCTTTGGCTTATTATACTGATTCAGATACTGAGTATCAGAAATATTTTCATTAGAAGTCTTGTCGTAATAATATAGATTGAACAAGTTTCTTTTTTCTTCCCATTTTGAAGTGTGATCAATTTCTCCTGTGAGTGTAGTAAAATCTGTAATACGAAAAGTAAATTCTTTGCATTTTTCAATTGCATTTTTTACTTCATAGTCAATAGCATACCATTTTACTTTGAATACACCAATTTCATTGGGACTTTTAAAAGATCTTGTGCCACTCCCATTTAATATTTCTTCATTACCTGTTCTAATTAATTTACTCCCCTTATAAAGCACGTATCGAGTTTTAATTAGATCTTCATCAGAATCTTCAAAATCAGCGCATATATCAATGTCCATATCAGGTCGTTGTGTAAATGATATAGGAACAATTTTGTTCCCACTTTTTCGATATGGATTAATTGTAGGCGATTGATTTCCAGGTAAAATAGTGACTGCGGCACTTGCAGTAAAAAAGGCATTCCCCGCTTTTTTCCCCCAAACATTTTCATGAGAATATTTGTCTGAAGAATGCCCTTTAACAGGGTTATTATCAAAGTACGTCATATTTAAAGTAGGTGTGTCATAACATACTCCAAAAGCAGTTGTCTTTAAACTGCTGACTTCATCACCAAAGTTGGGATTATAATAACCAAATTCATTACCTTTATTAAAATGCAATAGTTTAGTATTTCTGTAACAAACGTTTGATTTCCATCCATTAGAAATAATTACACCTTGCTTATCATCAATATCCTTGTATGTTGTATTTGATGATATTGATATTTTTTGTGTTGTGCCTGCATAATACGCATCTTGCTGAACCTTTAGTGTGCTAATTCCAGAGACCTTGATAACTGGCCTTGGCTTATGAACAAAAGACACAAAAGGTCCAAAAGTTCGCCCATACTGTGGAGCTTTTTCATGAGATGTTACAGTTAATTTTAAATCTATATAATCATATTCTCTATTTTTTTGATTCCATATTTTTAAATTATAAGCTTTTATCCCAAATGATGTACCTGACTTCATATTTTCTAATGAAAATGTTGATTCATATGTACTATTTGCATGTGGATTAAAACTATTATTTAACTTCCCTTCCCCAAAAGATTTATAGTATGTCTTATTATTTCTTGTAAAAATCATATTTTTATAAGAAATAGGAAAATCAAAACCTTCGGAAATAATTGCTCCATCTTTGTTTTTTGAAACTGTCCATCGTCCTGACATAGTAGTTTCCGAAGGCTTTTTGAAATTTGTAGTGTTGATAATAGCATAAGTCATAGCAGTTGTCGCAAATACAAGAACTATTATTATGAACGTTTTTTTTCTTATATAGTTCATACATCCACCTATTTATTAATCAAAAATACCTTTAATATTTGTGACACCATTAGTGATTAAGTCTGTTGCTGCTCCTTGTAAAGAGGTATCTCCACCTAAAACAAGTGTTGAGACTATTAAGGTTCCAAGAATTATGGTCCCAATAATAATAACTAAATTTTTCATTTTTACTCCTTTATTATACAAACATACGTTGAAGCGTATTGATTGTATCCATGAATACTACAACTACAGCAAAGTTTAATAATAATGCAAATATTGTCGCTGTAGAAAATAGTGTTGTGATAATAGAATTTCTGTCTGCTTTTTTGAGTTGTGTTGTCATTCTTAAATCACTCATTGCTTCTTGAAATACTAAAACTTGTTCTACAAGCTCAGAAGGATTAATTTTATCAAGTTTAGATAAGATTAATGAAAAATTCTTTGCTTGCTTAGTATTAATTTTCTGTGTTAAAACTTTAAATGCTTCGACATCATCTCCTTTTCGATATAATGTTATCATTTCACCTAAAAATGGTTTTAAGAGTTTACTATTTATTAGCAACTGTTCGTAAACAAAATCTGCAGAAAAAGGTTTATCAGATTGAACAATTGCTAAATTTTTTAGAGTAATGCATGCATTAAATAACTCTTCATCGTATTTTTCTTCTAATAATTTAACTTTTAAGTTCTCTAGTTTTTTGAATTTCATTTTTCACCTATAGTTCCATCTTTGTTTTTGTGAGAAACGAGGAAACAATGATTCCAACTGTATAAACAGTAATTATGATAATAAACCACGTTAGCCCTGTATTAGTACCAAATTGATAATTTATAAATTTGCTAATAGTAAAACCAAAGAATTTTACTGCACCAATATAGGTCAAAATATAACATACAGGAGCTAAATACTTTAACATTAAAACAGATTCATTGTTTTCACGCTTGCCATATTCCATTACCTTTCTTGCTTTAATTATGCTATCTGATAAATCTTGTAGAGAATTTGTAACCTTCATCCCTGATGTAGTCGCAAAATATATATTAGTAGCTAGTATGTTACCCCAAGTTGTAGATATAGAATATTTAAAAACATCTAGCAACTCTTGGATTTCCTCTGCAGTCGCCTTTACAGCTAGTCCTTTAGCTAAGTTAAAAAGAATTTTTTTTGAATATGGGGCATCATTTAGCTCAATAGCGGTTTTACTTATTGCTTCCTCCATGTTGTAATAGCATATTTTATAGTTATTTAATAACTCTGTAATCAAAAGGTCTCCTTCTCGTGATGCAAACACTCTAGAATTTTGAAGTTTTACACTTAATATGATGAAAGGTAATGACATTAATCCAAAAGTTACAAACATACCTAGTGCAAATGGTAAAACTTTAAGCGTAAGTATTATGCCAAATGTCGCAAGTAGAATGGATACTAGAATAAAATATAAAACATATGTTTCTCCTTTTAAGCCTAGAGTCGCATTAATAAGTTTTGATAAATAATTTATTAGTTTATCATCATTACGCTTTGCAAGTTTTTTGGTTCTAACGCCATAGATCTTATCGACTTTTGAATCTATTCTTTTTGATACATAAAGTCGTTTAATTCCAGGTTTTATAATAACAAGTAGTCCACTTATTAGAAAAATATACATAATAAAACCTAAATAATTAACCATTCTCATCCCTCCAAATACTCTTGTAATATGCTGGGTAAAGAACATTATTTTCTAGGATAGGACTTTGTTTTTCCAGCTTTAATAAAGTTTCCTTTATTAGCTGTAACTCAGTACTGTACGCAATTCCTAGCAGTTTTTTGTCTTCACCCATATCATATTTATATTTCCAAGAGTCCGTCTTATAGTCATATTCACATATTCTATGAATACTGCAAAGATCTTTTACCTCATCATATCTAAATTCACAAATCCCCTTCAGCCTTTTACTTGATTTATTTGTAGATAATTGCACAAACTCAAGTACATAGTTAAAATTCTGAAAAACTTGTGCAATACATGCGTTTAAATCTCCACCATATTTTGAAACAATTTTACTTCCCATTTTATAAGGGATATCTGATGCCTTGTTGGTATGTATGGTTCCTTTAGATCTTAAAGTTCCTGTAGAAGTAATATCTAAAGCAATATTAAATGCAGTCGCATCTCGCATTTCTTCAAGTAAAACATAGTCATTATCCCCTCGTAAGAGTGATTTGGTGATTTTGTTTAACTCTTCGTCATCTGCTACAATTTGCATAATTGGAGCATTTGGCATTATTTTATGCCAAGGTGTTTCAGGATCTGTTGCAATTGCAAGTCCTTCTAACTTTGGATCCTCATATTTTTGCCAACAAATCATAAAAGTAGTCTTACCTGATCGCACTTGCCCAGAAAAAAGTGTATTGTATCCAATTTTTATCATAGATTTAAACACAGGTATTAGTTCAAATGGTATTGTATTAAATTCAGCCATCTTCTCAAAAGTTAACTCTTTTAATATGTATTTCCTAAAGACCATAATGTCTTCACCTTTTTTTGTTCTATCACCAGAATAAATCGTTACTCTTATCCCATTATTTAAATATACTTCGTGAAAACCATTTTCTAGTCTTTCGTCAGGTTTTCCAAGAAGTAGGGCTTTTTTTAATTGTAATCTTCTTTTTTCATTTAGTGTTTGTTCTTGTAATACTTCCTCGCCATTAATTAAACAATACATTCTGTTTCCTATTAATTTTGCAGAGGATGAGAACTTGTATGTATCTGTAGCATCGTAAACCCAAGGCGCTAATCCAGACAATCCCCAATTCTCATGAAAAATTGCATCAATTAAATCAGTATGGTAATTAGGAAAAGTCGTCATTGTAAGTTTATTATCACGTAAAATTTTACGGATTTTATTTTTATAATATTCTACTTCCTCGACTTTACCTATTATTGCATTTTTTTCTCTTAATAATTGACTTTCCATTGCTTTGTGATCTGACATATCCCATTCTTTTTGCAGCTCATTAAGTACAAATTTTGATGTGTTTTCAAATAATAAACTTTCATTATTATCTTCGCCAACATTATTGTTTAAAAATGAAAAGATAGAAAAATCATTGTCGATATTCATTTGCAATCCAACTTTCTAAAAACAATTTTGATTTAGACTTTTCAATAACTGTATAATCAACATCAATATCTTTGACCATATCTTTAATACAATCTTTGTATTTGGGATACTTTACAAGTGTTTCACGATTAAGTTCAGCTTCCCATCCGTTTTCACAGTATTGTATTTGCAGTATGTTCTGTTTTCCTGTAATGCTTTGAACATTTTTATAGCTATAACTTATACTATTACTGTCAAACTTATTTAGTATGATATTGTAACTTAGATTTAAAGGTTTTAATACTGTTTCTGCTAGTAACTTGTACCTATTAATTGTTTTCTCTTGTTGTGTTATAACGATATATCGTTTATCACTGCACAAGAGTGCAGAGATTCCCAATGGATACTGTATATTCGTCCCTCCATCTATAATGATATAGTCAAAGTCATCTGATACCAATTCGATAATTTTATTTAGATCATTTTCTTTGTAATAACGAATTAGAGTCATATCCTTTATTGGAGGTAAAATTGTTAAGCTCTTTTGATTTAAACAAACATTTAGAATTTCTTCCTTAGAAAGTTGACCACTTCTTAATGATGGTCTTAACTCATCAATACTTCTATCTGAATATGCTTTAATTTCAATATAGTCCATTAATGGATTAGAAGAAGCGAATATTAACAATACTCTTTTCTTTATCTCAGAAAGTGCTACTGCGGTAGTTTGTGCAATCATAGTTGTTCCAACACTAGAATCAGCTCCAAAATATGTAATTACTTTTTCCATTTTTTCACCTCCTATCTGTACATAATTACAAATTGAATGTCGTCTGAGATTGAGCTAGTGATTAAATCAGCTTGCTTTTGATTTACAATTATTTCAATAAGCGCTACTGAACCACTACCTGACAATCTGTTTCGATCTTTAGATTTAACTTCATTATTTGTATTGTCTTTTGAAAAGGCAACCTTGGCAGATGTTATATATTTTGGACTTGCAGCTCCAGCATCAGATATCGCATAAATATATGCGGTATCTCCTCGTCTTAATGTTTGTGGAAATGCTTTTATCCATTCATTTGGCATTGACAAAATGAATTCTGAATCGCTAACAACAAGACCATTACTATCAAAGTATTGTGGAAACAATTCACTACCTTTGTGAATATACTGTTTAGCTTCCATGCCAATTACTTGATTTATTTCATTACTTTTGTATGAATCTTTAAAGCTATCAGGTATACGTTTTGATGTTAACATTGATGCAGTGATAGTCTGACTTTTTTCGACATCTGTATTTAGTACTAAAGCTTCATCATAGGTTAAATGTTTTCTTCCCCATGTTTCCCATCCAAAAGTACCTATAATTGCAATAACAATGAGCATAATCCCTAAAATTGTTCTTTTGTTTTTCATAAATACCTCCTAAATACTTATAATATCTTTCATTTTTTCATAGGTTTTATCACCTATTCCTTTGATTTTTTTTATATCACTAATATTTTCAAATCTTCCATTTGAATCTCTATATTCTATTATTTTGTTTGCAGTTGATGGACCAACACCAGGAATTTCCTCAAGTTCCTTTACCGTACCTGTATTTATATTAATTTTATTGTCTTTTACATTAGATTCCTTTAGTCCTGATGAATTTTTATCCTCAATTGATGGTACAAATATTTTCTCACCATCGATTAATTTTGCTGCACGATTAAGATTTTCAATATTAGCTTTTTTTGTTAATCCACCTGCTGCATCAATCGCATCATCCACTCTTGAGTTTGGTGGCAACTCTGCAACAATTGGATTATTAACTTCACCACCAATATCTACAAAAATATTGGATTCGTTTTTGCTTACCTTTTCTTCGGATTGTGAAACAGCAGAAGATGATTCTTCAAACTCAATTTCATCATTAACAGATTTATTACCAATTAATGTTGTTAATCCTAAAATTACTATTAGGAATACTGCTAAACTTTTGAGCAGCATTTGTTTATTATTAAATAAAAATTCCTTATTTAAAAATGTACTACGCAAGTTCAATATTATTAAATTAATTTTTTTCCCCATTTAAAAACCTCCTAGAGTTATGATTTAGTCAATCATACCTCTAAGAGGAAATAATGTCAATATTTTACTGTAATTTATTTACATTTCAATTCAATCCTTGTAATTTCAATATCTACAGCATTTTTATCAATGCCAAAATAGTGGAAAAACGCTTCCAAAAGTAGGTCTGGATTAAGATTTGACTCACTTCCAGCATCAAGTTTGGTATACATAATAATATTATCGTTGTAGTTTTCCCATGAAATATTACGGATTTTATCTTTTATGTTAACATCCCTAAATTCATGTTTTCGTTTCTTTTTACGTTTTTTTACAATTATTTCGTCTTGATTAACAAATTCATGTATTTTTTCTAGATTAAAATTTGTAATCCCTTCAATTTCAATTTTATATGTTGATTCATCAACTGTACTTGCAAAGGACTTTTCTTGGTCATTTACTATATCACAAGACAGAATTTTAATGCCAATAGGCATTACATTTTGTAATCTATCTATTAATTCAGTACAAGAGATTTCTTCCTTTGTTTCAATTTCAAGCACTTCACCTTCTGAACTATATCCTAGCGATAAAGGTTGTGCAAAAGTCATCTTAGGATGTGGATTAAATCCTTGCGAGTACTTTAACCTAATTTCACTTTTTTTGAAAGCTCTTTTAAAAAGTCTAATCATATCTAAATGTGATGTGAATTTAATATAGCCCTTTTTTGAAAATTTAATAATATATTTAGCCATTTATGCCCTCCAATTCACATTTTGTTCTTTTGTTAATTCCGCAACCATTACATTTAATTCTACAATCCAATGTGATTTCTGTCATTTCATTTTCTCTTATTAAGAAATCTTTTGATATTGAACTATCAATTATATCCCATGGTAATATTTCATCATACGATCTCTTTCTAGTCGAATAAAATTCAGGATTTATTCCAGTTTCCTCAAAAGCTTTTTGCCAACATTCAAATTTGAAATTTTCACTCCAAGCGTCAAACTTAGCTCCATTATTATATGCAGCTAGAAGAACTTTACCAGAGTTTCTATCGCCTCTAGCAAACACAGATTCAAGAATACTTACAGGTGAATCATGATAGTTAAAAGTAACATTTTTCATCTTTAGTTTGTTTCTTAGATAATTATGTTTTTCAATAAAACTTTCATAGTTATCTTGAGGTTGCCATTGAAAAGGCGTATGTGGCTTTGGTACAAAGTTACTAACACTAATAGTCACATTAAATCTACCGCCAGATTTCCCATTTATTTCGTAGTTAATATCTAAGATATTTTTTGCAATTTCAGCAATTCCATCTAAATCTTCATAAGTTTCAGTTGGAAGTCCTATCATAAAGTATAATTTGATTTGTTTCCATCCAAGTTCAATAGCTTGTCTAACTGAGTTGTAAATATTTTCTTCTGTAATTGATTTATTAATTACATTTCTAAGCCTTTGACTTCCAGCTTCTGGTGCAAAAGTTAGCCCGGATTTCCTATATTTTTGAATTTCATTTAACACTTCAAATGAAAAGGAATCAAGTCTTAAAGATGGTAACGAAAGTGAAATATCCTCGCCATTGCAAACGTCAAGTAAATCCAAAACCAAAGGTTTAAAATCTGAATAATCTGATGTAGAAAGACTAAGCAAAGATAACTCTTCATTTCCAGTAGACTTTAGTTGCTTTTTTGCTAATTCTAAGATTGTTTCTTTTTTTCGTTCTCTAACGGGCCTATAAATCATACCTGCTTGGCAGAATCTACAGCCTCTAGTACATCCTCTAAAAGTTTCAACTACAGATCTATCATGAACAATTCCTATAAATGGAACAATGTTGTCTGTAGGAAATGGCAATTCATCTATATTAGGAATTAAGCACCTTGTAACTTTGTCTGGAGCATCATTATAATTTTTATTAACACTTCTAATAGTTCCATCTTCGTTGTATTTCACATCATAAAACTTTGGAATATATATTCCTTCCATTTTACACGCCTTTTTATAAAATTCATCACGACTGTTACAAGCCTCATAAAGCTTGCATAATGACCTTAGTGACTCTTCGCCATCACCTATTAAGAAAACATCTATAAAGTCTGCTAGAGGCTCAGGATTGAACGCACAAGGACCTCCCGCAACTACCAAAGGATGTGAGTCATCACGTTCTTCTCTTTTTAGCGGAAGCTTTGCCAAATCAAGCATATTTAAAATGTTTGTATATGACATTTCATATTGCAAAGTAAACCCTAAAATATCAAAATCTTTTATTGGTGTTTTTGTTTCAAGGGAAAACAAATCAACATCTTCCTGTCTCATCAATTCTTCCATATCACTTGCAGGAGCAAAAACTCTTTCGCAATAAATATCTTTTTCTTTATTTAAGATATTATAAAGGATTTGCATTCCCATATAAGACATTCCTATTTCATATGTATCAGGAAATGCAAATGCAAATCTCAAGTTAATTTCATCTAAATCTTTTGATATTGAATTAACTTCTCCACCAATATATCTAGCAGGTTTTTCAACTTTTTTTAATAATTTATCAATCTTTTTCATGTATACCTTCCATCAAATCATCAAAACTACTTCCAATAATACTTTCAATACTATCAATATAATCAGAAAGTTGTTTTTCTTTTATATCAAGTATTTTAAGTACTTCAGGAGAGTAATTTGCCTTTTTTCTTATGTGCGCCATTCTAATTTTGAAGCCCACATAGTCACCTTCTTTTACCACCCTATCACTGATACAAACTATATCCTTTTCGCTAATCTTTTCAATTGGATTAAATTCATTATGGTACATATGTACGCGAATAATTTCGGCTTCTCTTATATACCCTAATTCAGATAATTTGTCAGCGGCCACTTCACCATGGTGGTCCTCTACTCGAGCCATATCGTGCAACAGACCAGCATGTTTACATAAATCCGCATCCAAAGAATAGCCTTTAGTATTAAGAGCTGAGGCTATTGTAAAAGCTACCTTAGACACTGCTTTGCAGTGATTTATTACATGTTTTGGTGTGTTATATTTACTTAGTAAATCTAAACATTCTTTTTCATTTAATTTCATAATCATAACTATATTAGTATATCATATTTTTTAAATTTAAAAAATAGAAACTCCTAAATTGAAGTTTCTAAAATTTATTATTTAATTAGAATTCGTCATAATATTCAAACTCAAAGTTTTCAATTTTGATTACATCACCTTCACTAAGCCCCATTTCAAGTAGCTGTTCGATGGCACCACTTTTTTCTATATATTTATATAAATATCTTAATGAACCCATATCGTTGAAGTTTGTTGAATTAAATATTTTTAATAACTGTTTTCCATAAAGTACATATTTTTCATTTTCACGTTTAGCAAATACTTTTCTGAAATCAGGATCAAAGTCTTCTTTTTCAAAATCAAATACTTCAAGAATTTCTTCCATGGGTTGAGATTCAACTTTCGCAAGTTGTCGTGATGCTTCAATCATCAGTTCATCAACACCTACATTTATTGGTGCACAAATTGGAAATACTAGATAACCTTTTGATTCAACATATGCTTTGAATTCTAAGTAGTCTTTATCATCTTCGTCAATTAAATCTGTCTTATTAGCTGCCACAATTTGAGGTTTACTTGCTAATCTTTCACTGTACTGTAAAAGTTCATTGTTGATTTTATCAAAATCCTCAATAGGATTTCTGCCTTCACTTCCTGAAACGTCTACAACATGAATTAAGACTTTTGTTCTTTCAATATGCTTTAGGAACTTGAATCCCATACCCGCACCTTGATGAGCACCTTCAATAATTCCAGCAATATCCGCCATTACAAAACTTGTTTCTGAAACTCTTACAACACCTAAATTAGGTTCAATTGTTGTAAAATGATAGTTTGCAATCTTAGGATTTGCTTTTGATGAAACACTAAGTAATGAAGATTTACCTACATTAGGAAAACCAACAAGACCAACATCTGCAATAAGTTTAAGTTCTAATGTTACATTTCTTTCTATTGCAAAACCACCAGCTTCAGCAAAGTTTGGGGCTTGTCTAACAGAACTTTTAAAATGAACATTTCCCTTGCCACCTTTACCACCTTTAGCAGCAACAAAAGAGTCTCCATCATTAACTAAGTCTTTCATTAATTTGCCAGATTCTTGATCAAGTACCATAGTTCCAGGCGGTACTTTAATTATTAAGTCTTCCCCTTTTTTGCCAAATCTCTTTTTTTTCATTCCATTTTGACCATCTTCGGCTTGATATTTTCTTTTATATCTAAAATCCATTAAAGTTCTTAGACTATTATCTGCCATAAAGACAACATCTCCGCCTTTACCGCCATCGCCACCATCTGGTCCGCCTTCAGGAACAAAGGGTTCACGCCTAAATGTAACGGCTCCATTTCCACCTTTTCCTGATTTTATATTTATTTTGGCTCTATCTACAAACATTTTTATCACCTATCTCTATAAAATAGTAAAAGCCCCTATACAAATAGGGGCTCCTAAATTTACGCTTCTTTTGGATATACGCTTACTTGCTTCTTAGTTTTGCCAGCTCTTTCAAACTTAACAGCACCGTCAATCTTAGCAAATAGAGTGTCATCTCCACCAATACCAACGTTGTTACCAGGGTGAATTTTAGTTCCTCTCTGTCTAACAATGATGCTACCAGCACTTACGTACTGACCGTCACCAGTCTTAACTCCTAATCGTTTGGACTCACTATCTCTACCATTCTTGGAGCTACCTACACCTTTTTTACTTGCCATGATTACACCTCCTTTTAAATCTATAAGGTAATTACTTTAAATTTTCGTTAATTGTATCTAGAATAACCTGCTTTGTTGCTTTAGCATCAACTTCAATGTTGTTTTCTTTTGCAAAAGTGATTAACTCATCTTTTTTCATTGACATTGATGGTTCTTTAACATCATTTTCTACGTTTACAGGTTCTTCAGCTTTTACAGTTGATTTACCATTGTCAGCACCAATACCTGTGATTTCAATCATAGTATAAGGCTGTCTATGTCCCTGTTTCTTTCTGTAGTCTTTCTTTGATTTGTATTTGAAGATGATTACCTTTTTAGCTTTACCATTTTCAACAACTTCACCAAATACCTTTGATTCAACATAAGGTGTTCCAATCTGAAGATCAACTCCGTCGCCCATCATTAGGACTTTATCAAAAGTTACTTTTTCTCCAGCTTCTACGTTTAGCTTTTCAACAGTTATAATATCGCCTTCTTTGACTCTATACTGTTTTCCGCCAGTTTCAATTACTGCATACATCGTTTAATTTCCCTCCTCGTACCAGTCTCGCCATTATAGGTAGCAAGTGACTTATTACTTACTTTAGCAATACCTATTTTGTGCGGCTTACAGTCATTTATAATACCACAATGATTACATATTGTCAATAATATAATAGATTTATTTTATCCTTTAT
>JAVWMQ010000029.1:0-21997 GCA_036637375.1 Anaerovoracaceae bacterium | reverse complement strand
AAAACCGACCTCCCAATCGTTAGATTTTTGGTCTAACTTTTGGGGGTCGGTACATTTAAAAGAGACCTTTTTTTATTCCTATAAGTCATGTGCATATACTATTGCATGCTCTGCTGATTCAAAAATATTTTCTTCACCAATTCTCTCTATAATGCCTGCTCTTTTTAAATCTTCAAGAACTTTAGGCTGAGCACTGGTAATCATAATTTGAACATTCGACTCATCAAGCTCTGTTATTAACTCATGTAGCCCCTGGAGTCCAGATAAATCAATTACAGGAACCCCTCTCATTGATAGTATTAAAACATTAGTATAATTTAATTTCATTAATTGATCATTTAGTTTTTCAACTACTGCAAAGAATATAGTTCCTGTCAAATATGCAATCCTAACCTTTTCATCAACTTTAGGAATGTCTATACCTGCATCAACTAATTTATCCTTATCTATTTCTGCAATATTTATATCAATATCTGCAATTTTTACTACTATTAATATTGCCGAAAAAGCAACGCCAATTATAATCGCTTGAGTTAAGTCTAAAAGCACAGTAGCTATCATAGTAATAGTAAATTTTGCAATTCCACTTTTAAATTTATGATCGAATATAAACTTAATGTTATCCCAGTCATTCATTCTCCATGCAGTTACAATTAAAACACCTGCCAATGCTGACAATGGTATTGCTGACATTACTGGTGCTAACGCAAACATTGATAAAAGTAAAAACAGTGAATGAAAAATGCTAGCTAATCTTGTTTCGCCACCTGCTTTAATTTCAACACTTGTTCTCGCTATTGCTGCAGTTGCAGGTACACCTCCTAGCAATGGAATTACTATATTCCCTACACCTTGAGCAATTAACTCTCTATCGCCATTCATTTTTTCCTTCTTTAATTTACCAGCTGATGCTCCGCAAAGCAAACTTTCAATCATTGCCAATGCTGCAATTGAAAGAGCCGGAACAAAGAAATTCCATAATTCATTTATTGAAACACTGAATAATGAAAGCCTCTCATCCAAAAAAATAGTTTTTGGTATTTCGCCAACAATTGCAACATCAAATCCTACTATTTTGTTAAAAATCAAAACAATAATTAGGGCTAATAATGATGAAGGAAAAATGTCATTTGATTTTTTGGGCCAAAGTATCATAATACCAATAACCATTGCCCCTATTATAACTGCATGCCAGTCAGGGTTAAATCCTACTGTGAAATACGAAATTACTTTACTTATTGCTAAATTTCCTGTAGATTTAACTCCAAAAAAATTATCAAGTTGACCAAGTGCAATTATTATTGCAATCCCCGAAGTAAAACCCGTAATTACTGAAGACGGAATAAATGATATCACCTTTCCAAGTCTAAGAACTCCAGCAATTAATAAAATAATTCCCGCAAAAAAACAAGCTATAAAAATACCTTGCATTCCAAATTTAGCTGATAACGTAACAAGTATAGCAGTCATTGCTCCTGTTGGCCCTGATACTTGATAAGATGCCCCAGATAATGCTCCTATTAAAACTCCAGCAACAATTGCTGTAACTAGTCCTGCTGCTGCTGATGCTCCAGAACCAACACCAAAAGCAAGTGCTAAAGGAAGTGCAACCGCTGCAACTGTCAGCCCAGCCATAATATCCTTTGATAATTTCTTGCCATTGTAGTTCTCAAATTCTTTTTTTAAATCTTTTCTTAAATCTCCTAATAAATTCATTTTTTCCTTTCTATAAAACTCTACTAAATATTTGACGACACCACGTTAATATTAGCATTAGTAATTTTCTCTGAAAGATTCTTTACAATGTTCTTTGTACTATTCATTTCTGGAGATTCTCCTAATACAATTTCATCTATTTGATTTTTTTCAACCATATCTGCCAGTGTTGCTAATACATTATTTGATCTTACTACAGTAAGATTTGCACCACACTCCAATGCTTTTTCATAAAGATATTCAAGAGCCTCTCCTTCTTCGGTCTTACCAATCAGTTGGAACTCATAATGAGCAATATGAATAATAAGCAAATTACCTTCCTGCTCTTTTAATAAATCTTTACCAAAATTAATTAGTCTTTCACAGTTCTTCTGTGAGGTAACACAAACCATAACATTTAACATAACATAGTCCCTTTCAATCCTTTGATAAAAATCAACGTGCTTTACAATTATAACTCATTTAAAAACAAAAATCAAATAGCGAGTAAATTACTTACTCGCTATAAAACTTTTCATATTACATTGAAATGTTTGCTTGTATCAATAATATAATAATACTAAACACTGTTAATATACCCATAAGTGGCATAACGAATTTTAACCACTTGTCATAGGTTACATCAACTAAATCTAATGTAGCCAAAATTAATCCTGTTGGTGTAATGAATGAAATCATTCCAAGACCAAAGATATAAGCTGAAATAATAACATCTCTAGGTAACCCTACTGCATCTGCAAGAGGTGCAATAATTGGAATAGAAAGTACTGCTAGTCCTGAAGATGAGTTAATAAAGAATCCTAAGATTACAAATACAAACATCATAAGAACTATAAATATACTTGGGTTCATTCCTTCTACTGCTGATGACAGATTGAATAGAATTGTATCTGAAATCTTACCATTTTCAAGAATAACGTTAACACCACGAGCGATTCCACAAACAAGTGCTACCCCAACTAATTCACCCGCTCCGCCAATGAATTTAGATACAAATTCTTTTTCTGGAATACGTAGGAAAACGCCAATAATAACTGCTGAAACTAGGAATAGAGCTGTCATTTCTCCGAACCACCATCCCTGTTTTGCTACTCCCCAAACCATAACTACAAAAGTTAATAGGAATAGTAAAAGAGCAATTTTATATGATAATGTTAATGCTGGAGCTTCACCTTCTGAACTAAATCTAGCTTCAATTTTTGCTTTATCTTCATAAATATAAGATTTTGTTTGATCTTTTCTAACTTTATTAGCATATCTTAGAATATAAACAATTGTAATTGCAGTACCTAAAACTAGCCCAGATAATCTAAATGCCATACCTTCCATAAAGTTAATTCCAGCAGCATTTGATGCAATAACAACAGAGAATGGATTTACTGTTGAGAACATTGTACCAATTGAAGATCCCATATAAATTGCAGCAATACATACCAAGGCATCGTATTTAGCCGCCAAGAACACCGGTATCAAAATTGGATACAGTGCTATGGTTTCTTCTGCCAGCCCAAATGTAGTTCCTCCAAGTGCAATAAGGAATGTAACAAATACAATTAAAATATACTCCTTACCTTTTGTAGCCCTTGATAGAGCGTTAATACCTGCACTAAATGCCCCTGAGTGATCAAGAACTCCTACTATCCCACCTATTACTAGAATAAATAACATAATATCCACTACATTATATACTCCAGAAATTGGTGCCTGAATAAATTCCCCAATGCCTTGATGTTTCGCTTCAACTTTTTCGTAAGTTCCTGGGATACCAATTGGTTTCATGATACTTTTGTCAGTAAACTTTTCGATATCTGTTTTAATACCAAGTTCATCAAGAGTTTCTTGAGTTCCAGGCAAAATCTTTGTTTCACCATCTGGAGTGGTCATTGTGAACTCTGTTGCACCCGTTTCCCCAGCATCATACTGTAGTTTTGCATATGATCCAGCTGGAATCATATAAGTCATAGCACAAGCAATTGCAAGAACTATAAAAAGTACAGTAAAGGCTGTAGGAAAGGATATTTTCTTTTTCTTTTTTTCGTTTAAGTTTGTCATCTTTCTTACTCCTTAAAAATATATAATAATGTCAAAATCGACCTCTCAATTATACCCTTTGTTTTGATTTTTTCAAGGTTAAAATTACAAATTAGACACTTAAAACCCATAAATTTATACATTTTTGTTTTACTGTATAAAAAAAAGTATGTTTTTTTGTTCAAACACACCTTTTTTTGAATATTATACAAATATCATTACAAGACCCAATACAAAACCAATAATTGCACCTAGATTTACAATTGCATTAAGCTCTTTTTTCATAACAGATAAAATCAAATTCTCTAAATCCAGAATATCCATATGCATAATTTGATTTTCTACAATTTTAGTTAAATTCAAATGTTCTAATGCAATATTTAATTTTTGAGTAATTAAGCTTTCATAAATATTTATTGCAAATTTTTCAATATTAATTCCAAAATCACTTATATACATAACCAGCTCATTCGTCCCCTTGGTTAGAACATTATTTTTTTCAATTTGAATTTTTTCATCTATTGTAGTCTTACCATAGGTTTCAATATATTCATTTATTTTTGTTGAAATCGTAGGTACAAAAGATTCCAAAAGTTGATCATTAAGCATCATCGCAACAAAACTACCTTGGACCTTTTCCTTTACTGCTGTGACCACTTGATTTGCCACAACAGTTCCAATATCCATTTCCTCAATTTTATTATATATTTTTGAAGATATAAGTTCACAAGCATTGTCAACCTTTTGGTTTAATCTATCTTCCTCCATATAATTTAATAATTTATCTCTAACTAATGTTTCGTCTAGTTCTTTTGCTTTTAAAAAAGCCTTTGCTTCCTCACCGACCTTTGACTTTAACTCTTCACTAAGCAATGTAGCTTTTAGGGATTCTTCAGTAAGCAAAGTTCCTCCTACCGCTTCTCCAACAGCCTTTGCCAAACGGTCTCTACCCTTTGGAATAATTCCTGGTGTAAATGGAATCTTAAATTTCCCTATATATTTAGGTTTCAGTGGTCTAAATAGCATCTTAACCGCAATGTAGTTGGTGCAGTATCCAATTACTGCACCAACTACAGGTCCCATTATCATATTTAATGTCATCTATAATCTCCGTAAATATTATTCTTCGTCTTCAGTTCCATAAAAGTAATTATATCCATAGAATTTTGGAACTGTTGGATCTTGTTTATATTTGTAAATTAGTAATTCAGAAACAGTAACTGTTTGATATCCTTTTTCTTTTAACCAAGGCAACAATAAATCAACCGCATCTGCTGATGGCTGATGAATAGAGTGTAGTAAAAGCACCCTTCCATCTAAAGTTTTTTGACTTTTTATAACATTCATAATGGCATCTTTGTTTCTTGATTTCCAATCAAGTGTATCAACCGACCACAAAATACCTGATTTGTTAAATATCTTAGTTGTTTTTTCATTGCCATTTCCATATGGTGGTCTGTAAAGTGTTGGAGCATGTCCTACAGCTTTCTTAAACGCTTCATCGGTCTTATCATTTTGTTCCTTTACTTTTGCATCAGAAAGAGTAAATAAGTTTGGATGGTCCCAACTATGTGATGCAAGTTCACAACCTAGTTTTTCTTTTCGTTTTAGTATTTCAGATGCGCCGTTAACATTTGCAACATTGCTTCCAAGTTCAAAGTAAGTAGCCACTGAATCATATTTCTCCATTGCATCCAAAATTTGATCTGAGGTTCCAGCTTTAGGGCCATCATCAAATGTAATTGCGACCATTGGCTTATTTGGATCAATATTTCTTGGATTTATTTTATCTCTTAAAATCCCTTTAAGGTCTTTATTTGAAGCTTTTACTGTAATTACACCTTCTTCTTTATCTAGAACAGTTCCAGCATTAAAGTAGAAATTTACTCCATCATCAGTTATTACAAAGCTTTCTGTAGCTTTACTATCTGATGAAATAAAGTCTTTATAATTAGATTTTAACTTTTTGCCATATTCATCTTCTAATGATTCTTTTAACAGTTTTTCAATATTTTCTTTGTAGCCTGCTTCAAATGCAATTACTGGATAAACTGCACTTCCATTTTTTGTATTAAAGTTAAATGTCTTAGTTTCTTCTGAAACAATCTCAAATTTGCCTCTATCATTTTCTTTCTTAATCACAGTTATTAGTGCAACACCTGAAGTGTTTTTTTCACTTTCGTAAGATTGATATCCAGTAACCATTGCAAATTTTTTATCTTTATCTTCTCCAGAGTATTCTCCTAAAAAATCACTTTTTTGAGTTTCTATATAGTCTTTAATTTCACTATCAATTTCCTTTTTCCCTACTTTTGGATAGATAACTCCAACTGAAGCTGGTTGTCCATACTCAAAACTTTCAACCGGTTCTCCAACTTTATTTGAAGCTTTTACATCTTTGAAATATGATTTTGAATATTTTTCAAACGATCTTTCACTATCATAATTATCTCTAGTCAAATATTTAAATGTAACAAATCCACCAACAATAATTGCGACAATCAGTACACAAAAAAATACAAACCTGCCGACACCTTTATATACCTTTTTTTTCCTTCTTTTTTTTGTAGATTTAGTTCTCATAACTCCTGTTTCCTTTCATACTATCAGTACTTTAATTCTAACACTCTAAAATGTTAATGTAAACTTACAAAGTTGACACTTTCATCATAATTGCACATTCAATTCTCTTTTTGTGAAGTTCACACCCAAGGTTATAAACTCCATTCACACTGCCTGTAGAAAAATATGCATTTGCTGCACATCCACCACTACAATATAACTTCGCAAAACAGTCTTGACACTCTTTGTGAGAATAAACATTGCACCCACTAAATCTATCTAGACAATCTAAATTATCAATACCACTAAAAATATTTCCCAAACAAAATTCATCTTCACCTACAAACTGATGACATGGGTAAATGTCACCTTTTGGTGTAATTGCTAGGTACTCTGTTCCAACACCACAACCAGAAATTCTTTTTGAAATACAAGGACCACCAGTCAAATCTACAGAAAAATGATAGAAATTAAATTCATTTCCTTCCGCCTTACGTTTTAGCATTTCTTTTGCTAAGATTTCATATTGCTTTTTTAAAATTGGCAAGTCTTTTTCTGACAAAGCATATGGTGCTTCTTTTGGAGCTACAACTGGCTCCATTGATAATTCTTTAAAACCTTCATCAGCCATATGTATAATATCACTTGCAAACTCTTTATTATAGCTTGTATAGGTTCCCCTCATATAATAATCTTTTTGTTTTCTACTAACAGCTAAATCTTTAAAACTTTCTATTATTCTATCGTATGTATCTCCGCCATCACGAGTTTTACGCATATTGTTATGAACATCAGGTTTACCATCAAGACTAATAACAACATTACTCATTTCTTCATTACAAAATTCAATGATTTCATCATTTAGCATTAACCCATTTGTAGTTAATGTAAACCTAAAGTTCTTGTTATGTTTTGCCTCTAGTGTTCGACCGTACCTAACCAATTTCTTTACAACATTCCAGTTAAGTAATGGTTCACCACCAAAAAAGTCCACTTCTAAATTATGTCTGCTTCCAGAATTTTCTACCAAAAAATCAAGGGCTTTAACTCCAACCTCATAAGGCATCATTCCCTTTTCTCCTTTATATTCACCCTTACCTGCAAAACAGTACCCACAATCCATATTACAATCATGAGCTACATGAAGACAAATCGCTTTCACAACTGATTGTTGTTTTTTCATTTTTGGAGCAAATTCCCTGAAAATATCTTCAGAAAAAAGTTTTCCCTGTTTTTTTAATTCTTCAATATCTGCAATTGTTTCATCTATATCTTTTTGATTTATATCTTTATATTTCTCAAGTATTTTTTCACTTAGTTTATCATCCCCATATAAACCTATTATATCATAAGCTAAATCATCTACTGAATGAATAGCCCCACTATTATTATCTATAACTATATTATATCCATTTAATTTATATTGATGTATCATATTCCTCACCTATTCTACATTAACTTGTCTAAAGCTTCTTGGCAAACAAAATAGCCGCCATACAAAAGTACAGCGGCCGGAATAATCTTTGCTTATTTTTCCTTACACTGTTCACACTGCTGATTTGCAACACTGCAAGAAGTTTTGCTTGCTGACTGACATGAAGTCTGACATTCGCCACATCCACCAACATTTAAAGACTCTTTTAAATTTCTTGTTTCAATTGTTTTAATTCTTTTCATGTTATTTGCCTCCTTTTTACAAGTTATTATTTTATCAAACTATCAAAATATTGTCAATGCTCTAACCTTGTAAATTAAAGCAATTTTAATAGATAATATACATAAAAATCTATTGTAATATATAACTTGTTTATTTATACTTGTATCATGGATAGAATAATTTTACACTGCGATATGAACGCATTTTATGCTTCATGCGAGCTTTTAGAACACCCAGAATTAATAGATAAACCTGTTGCGGTTTGTGGTAATCCCAATAACCGTCACGGTATTATATTGGCAAAAAATGAAATTGCTAAACAATATGGTATAGTTACCGCCGAAACGCTTTGGCAAGCCAAAAAAAAATGCCCCAGTTTAGTTTCTATTCCTCCACACATGGAAAAATATAAAGAATATAGTAAAAAAATCAATGAAATTTACAATCGTTTTACGGATATGGTAGAACCTTTTTCTATTGATGAATCTTGGCTAGATGTAACTAATAGCCAAAATTTATTTGGCACTGGCAAGGAAATAGCTGATTTAATACGAACAACTGTAAAAAATGAATTAGGTTTAACCCTTTCTGCTGGTGTATCATATAATAAAATTTTTGCAAAAATGGGAAGTGAATACAAAAAACCTGACGCAACAACTGTTATAACTAGAGAAAACTTTAAAACTCTTCTTTGGCCATTACCTGTAAGCGAACTTTTCTTTGTTGGTAAAGCTACTAACAATAAGCTAAACAAGTTCGGTATTTTTACAATTGGTGATCTTGCAAATACTAATCCCAAATCCCTAATATCCCTTTTAGGAAAGCAGGGACAACTTTTGTATGATTATTCCAATGGCTATGATACTTCACCAGTTTCCCTTTATAGCAATAGAGAACCGATTAAATCTGTAGGACACGGAATGACATTTAGTCGAAACCTTGTTTCCATTGAAGATATCAAGGCAGGCGTTATAGGTCTAAGTGATAAAGTCGCTAGTAGGCTTAGAAGGCACAAATTAAAGGCATATGGAATTAAGGTTGATATCAAAGACCCTACATTTAAAGTTATTTCACGTCAAAAGACATTAGACTACGCTACTAACCTCACTTCAGATATATCGAGAGAAGCATTAAGTTTAATTAAAACTTACTGGAATATATCTGATCCAATTAGGTTGCTGACGGTTACCGCAATTAGTTTAGTTGATGAAAATCAAGATGAACAAATTAATATGTTTCAAAATATTGGACAAAGTAATGATAGAGCCAAAAACGAAAAACTCGAAAGAGCAATTGATAGTATTAGAGATAAATACGGCGGAAATTCTATTTCTTCTGGAAGTATTATAGCTAGCGATATAGCCTCTTGGCTAAAAGATAATGACAAAGATTCTGAATAAATAATAAAAAAGATACTTTCCATTATGATATAATACCTCCTAAGTAGACAAGGTAAATAACCAAACCTACTTAGGAGGTATTTTTATGAAAGCTGTAATGCAATTCTAAGTAAACCAAAATCTGGCTCTCTTTCCAGATGAATTGCCTCATCAATATCAACGCCGACTATATCATTTCCTCTTTGACAGATAACTTTGTTTCCGTCATCATTGTTAATTAGCTCAACTGCATAAGCTCCCATTAATGATGCTATCATTCTATCTCTATTTGTAGGAGATCCACCTCTTTGTATATACCCAAGTACTGTAAGTCTTGCTTCTTCCCCAGTTGCTTCTCTTACAACTTTTGAAATTTCATCGTTAGATATATCTGCCCCCTCTGCTCTGACTATAATACTATGTTTTTTATCTCTTTCACAGCTATTAGAAATTTTTTCTAATAATTCATTATAATCACATACTAATTCTGGTATCAAAATATAATCTGCTCCACCTGAAACGCCAGCCTGAAGCGCAATATCACCACAATGCCTGCCCATAACCTCTATAATTGAAATCCTATCATGGCTAGATCCAGTATCTCTTATTTTAGATATTGCATCTAATACAGTATTTACTGCCGTATCAAATCCAATAGTAAAATCAGTGCATCCCATATCATTGTCAATTGTTGCTGGCAAAACAACAACATTAACACCTAGTTTTGATATTTCAGCAGCTCCTCTCAGAGAGCCATCTCCACCAATAACAACTAAAGCATCAATATCGTTCTTCAGCAAATTTTCTGCTGCTATTTTTTGTCCTTCTAAAGTTTTAAATTTCTCACTTCGTGCAGTTTTTAAAATAGTTCCACCTCTATGAACAATATCTCCAACAGAAGCAACATCTAATTCTTCAAATTCATTATTAATTAATCCGTCATATCCATGAATAACACCAAATGCTTGTATATTATATTTTATACTGCTCCTTACAATTGCTCTAATTGCAGCATTCATACCTGGAGAATCTCCTCCACTCGTTAAAATCGCCAATCTTTTCATAGCTTCGCTCCTCTAAACAACACTTTACAATATATATTTTACTATATACCATTTTGCACATTATGTATAGACTGTATCTTAAACTAAAAAACAACCCAGATAATTATCTAGGCTGTTTTATTCTTAACTATTTATGTCTATAGTTCTTTTGTTTTCTTTCATTTCTATTTTTATTATTTCTTGTTCTACTTGGTCTTGGTTTTTTACCACCTGTTTTATTCTTTTTATGATTTTGAGAGTTTTCTTTAAATTCAAAGATATCAATTTCCTTAACATCTTCTCCCATATGCATTTTTAAAAGACCTGCTGCTAACTCTTCAATACTTCCACCGTTTTCATTTAATTTAGCTCTAATAAGCTTCTTTATGTGTGCAAGTTCACCTTGTTTGCTTAATCTAAATGCTTGGTGCATAATTTTGTCAGATTTTGTTTTCATTACTGATACTGCTGATGGAAGTGTCCCTCTTTTAATCTCAGTTTTGCAATATCTTTCTATTGATTTTAATTTGTAGATTTCTTTTCCAACAACAAAAGTAAATGACTGACCTTTTCTGCCCGCTCTGCCTGTTCTACCAATCCTATGAACATAGTACTCTTCTTCCATTGGAATGTCATAATTAAATACAGCTTCTACATCATCTACATCTATACCTCTAGCCGCAACGTCTGTTGCAATTAATATATTTGCTCTACCATGTCTAAATTGTGCCATTGCAGCATTTCTCTGTCCCTGACTCAAGTCCCCATGCAAAGGTTCTGCATGATATCCTCTAGCTTTAAGTATTCCAGATAAGGCATCTGCCCCTCTCTTTGTCTTGCAAAATATTAAAGCTCTTTTTGGGTTATGATAGTCAAGTAATCTGCATAAAACTTCTTCTTTATCTTTACTTTTTACATCAAAATAGTATTGATCAATTGATGGCATAGTCAATTCTCTTTTTAGAGTTTTTACATGAATTGCATTTCTCTGATATTTTTTTGTAATATCAATAATTGCCTGTGGCATAGTCGCTGAGAAAAGTGCAATCTGTCTTTCTTCTGGAACATCTTCAAGAATTGTTTCAATATCTTCTCTAAATCCCATATTTAACATTTCATCAGCTTCATCAAGAACAACTGTATGAATACCATTTAGTTTTAGCGTTTTTCTCCTCATATGATCCATAACTCTACCTGGAGTTCCAATTACAATCTGAGATCCCTTGATAGCCTGAATCTGTCTACTCATATCTTGTCCACCATATATACAAACCATTTTTATGGATCTCATATATTTAGTAAATCTACGCATTTCATCAGCAACCTGAACAGCTAGTTCTCTTGTTGGGCAAAGTATAATTGCTTGAACATTTTTATCATCCCCATTAATCTTTTGAATAAGAGGTATACCAAATGCAGCTGTTTTACCTGTACCTGTTTGAGCTTGTCCAATTATATCTTTTCCACTCATAAATACAGGAATTGCCTGTTCTTGAATTGGTGTCATATGTGTGAAACCCATATCTTCTACAGCCTTTACAATATCTGGATTCACTCCTGAATCCGAATATTTAACTTTATTAATTTCATTAACTTCTCTATTGTTTTCATTGTTTTTTGACATTATTAGTTCCTACTAATCCTTCCATTTTATGTATTAAGTCTTCATCTACTGTCACCCACAAATCTTTTGCAGTTTTAAAAGCTTTTCCATTATTTCTATAAATTATTACTGGCGTATCTCCCTTGTGGGCAAGTAAAATCTCCTTGATTTTTTCAAGGAATTCTTGTTCAGAACCTACTTCTGGCAACTTTATCTTCAAAGATGCACTATCGTCTTTAATCTTTTTTAGATCTCTAATAGTATCCGCCAATATTTTTGGACTTTCGTCCTCTTTGAAATTCAGCGTTCCCCTAATCACCAATATTTCATCTTCTTTTATTAGTTCATGATATCTCTCATATATATTTGGAAATATAATTACTTCTGTAATTCCATATAAGTCTTCGATTTCAATAAAAGCCATCATTTTGTTATTTTTTGTTATTAAGGTCTTTTTACTTGTAACAAGACCTGCAATCGAAACCTTTTCCCCATCATTTATTTCACAATCAACGCCATCAGTCATTTGTTGTACTGCTCTATTTAGAAGGTCTGCATTAACACTCGATACCCTACTTAGTTGTTCCACATAATCCTTTAGTGGGTGTTCAGTTATATAAACGCCTAGCATCTCCTTTTCGAAGGCACTTATAATTTCTTTTGGAAAAGGTTTAACATCAGGAAGTTTCGTTGTTGCATCTCCCGCTTCCATTTGTTCAGTATTTATTTCAAAGAGTGAAAGCTGTCCAGCAATATTCTTTTTGGACATATTTTGAGCAGACTCAATTAACGCTTCATAAACAGCTAAATGTTGCGCTTTGTTATCATTAAGGGAATCTAGCGCCCCGGCTTTTATTAAACTTTCTATTGCCTTCTTATTAACTCTGTGAATGTCTAAATTATTTATGAATGAAAATATATCCTTTGGATTTCCTTTTTGGACTCTAGCATCAATGATTGCATCAATAACACCTTCTCCAACATTTTTTACTCCAAGAAGTCCAAAACGTATTCTGCCATCAACTACTGTGAATTTTTTTCCACTTTCGTTTATGTCAGGTGGTAAAACCTCAATTCCCATTTCATTACAATTTCTAATATATTTATTAATTTGCGTTCCATCACCAATTACACTTGTCATTAAAGCGGCCATAAACTCAGTTGGGAAATGGGCCTTTAAATACCCTGTTTCGTATCCAACCACTGCGTAAGCTGCTGCATGAGATTTATTGAATGCATATTCCGCAAAACTAACCATTTGGTTAAAAATTTCTTCTGCAATGTTACTTTGAATATTTTTTTCAGAACAACCTTTGATAAAAGTTTCTTTTTCCGATAACATTACATCCATCTTCTTTTTACCCATAGCACGTCTTAGTATATCTGAGCGTCCATAGGTATATCCTGCAAGTTCTCTAACAATTTGCATTACCTGTTCTTGGTAAACAAGGCAACCATAAGTAACCTTTAGTATCGGTTCTAATGATTCATGTAAATATTTTATCTTGCTTGGATTTTTTTTATTCTCAATATATGTTGGTATTGATGCCATAGGACCTGGTCTATATAGAGAAATCCCCGCAACAATATCTTCAAAACAGTCAGGCCTTAAGTTTTTCATAAATTGAGTCATTCCTGCCGATTCAAGCTGAAATACACCTTGCGTATTTCCCTTTGATATCATATCGTAAACTTTTGGATCATCATAATCCATTTTACTAAAATCTATATCAATGCCATGGTTTACTTTAATAAGTTCCAACGCATCTCTAATGACTGTTAAATTCCTTAATCCCAAAAAGTCCATTTTCAACAATCCTAGTTCTTCAATTGTTGTCATAGTAAATTGTGTTGAAATACCTTTTTCAGCTAAATATAAAGGTACGTATTCATCAATGCTTTTTTTGGAAATAACAACACCTGCAGCATGCGTTGATGCATGTCTAGGCATTCCTTCAATTGCTCTTGCTGTATCAATTATTTTTTTTACAGTGTTATCTTTTTCGTATGAATTTTTTAAATCAGGGTTCATACTTAAAGCCCTATCAATTGTCATTTTTAGCTCAAATGGAATGGCTTTTGCTATAACATCAGTTTCTGCATAGCTAACATTTAATGCTCTACCAACATCTCTTATAGCCGCCTTAGCTTTCATAGTCCCAAAAGTAATAATTTGAGCAACTTTTTCCTCTCCATATTTGGAGATTACATAATCAATAACTTCTTGTCTTCTCTCATAGCAAAAATCTATATCTATATCCGGCATACTAATACGCTCTGGATTCAAAAATCTTTCAAAAATCAAGTTATATTTAATAGGATCAATGTCTGTAATTCTAAGAGTATACGCAACAATGCTTCCTGCTGCCGAGCCTCTACCCGGTCCAACCATAATTCCATTTTGTTTGGCATAGTTTATGAAATCCCATACAATTAAGAAATACTCAACATATCCCATTTTTTCAATTGTATCAAGTTCATAGTCTAGTCTTTCTTTTAACTGCCCTGTAACTTCTTTATATCTATCAAAAAGCCCTTTTTCACAAAGTTCTCTTAGATATTCTCCATTCGTCTTATTATCGGGCGCAACAAAATCTGGTAAATGTAATTTACCAAACTCAAATTCGACATTACACATTTCAGCAATTTTGTGAGTATTATCAATTGCATCAGGCGTCCCTGCAAAAACCATTCGCATTTCGTTTTCACTTTTTAAGTAGAATTGATCGTTTGGAAATCTCATTCTATTTTCTTCATCAACTGTTGTTGCAGTTTGAATACAAAGCAAAACATCATGGGAAATAGCATCTTCTCTTTTTATATAATGCACATCATTTGTCGCAACAAATGGAACATTTGTTTCTTCATGTAATCTCTTCATTAGAGGGAGAATTTTTGCTTCTTCCTCAAGTCCTTGATCCTGAAGTTCAAGGAATACATTATCTTTACCAAATATGTCTATTAATTCTAAAACTTCTGTTTTAGCACCATGGTAATCGTTTCTCAAGAGGCATTGTTGAACATTTCCAGCCAAACACGCAGTCAAACAAACTATACCTTCGCTATATTGCCTAAGTACATCTTTGTCAATTCTAGGTTTATAATAAAACCCTTCTGTATACCCTTTAGAAACAATTTTAACTAAATTGTGGTATCCTGTATTGTTTTTTGCAAGTAACACAAGATGCCCTTGCCTTTTATCTTTTTCTGGATTTTTATCCGATAATTTTCTAGCTGCAGTGTAAATTTCACACCCTATTATTGGTTTTATGTCATTTTTTTTACACTCACGCCAAAAATCCACCACGCCAAACATGACGCCGTGGTCTGTAATTGCAACGGAATCCATTCCAAGTTCTTTGACACGAGCAACTAGCTTTTTAATGCTAGCTGCTCCGTCAAGTAAACTGTATTCTGTATGAACATGTAAATGAGTAAAGGCCATTTAAACTCCTTTATTCTATAGTTGCGATTAATTCACCAGCTTTAACTTGCTGGCCTTCTTTAACACAAATTTTGCTTACTATACCTGCCATTGAAGAAAGGATATTTGTTTCCATTTTCATGGCTTCAATAACTGCGATTGGTTCATTTTCTTTAACTTCATCGCCTTCCTTTACAAGAACTTTCATAATGTTACCAGGGATATTGGCACCAATTTCTGCTGGATCGTTTTCATCTGCATATGCAATAACGTTTCCAGAAATAGCCGCACTACCATCTTTATCTTTAATTCTAACTGCAGAACGTGTTCCATTAACTTCAAAAGTAACATATTTGAACCCTTCTTCATCAGTTTTACTAGCGTCAATTAATCTGATTACTAGTTCCTTACCTTCTGCAATTTTAACTTCACAAGTTTCACCTTCTGCTAATCCATGGAAGAATATATCACTGCCCATTAATCTAAATGTTTCACCATCTTCCACAGCTTTTAGATAATCTTCAAACACTTTTGGATATAGTGCATAACTTAATATTTCTTGCTCAGTTCCTTCTATATTCCATTCCTTTTGAAGTTTTTCTTTGATTGCATCAAAATCTTCTGGAGGTAGCAATATACCAGGTCTACAAGTAATTCCAGGTTTATCTTTTAGTACCAATTTTTGAAGTTTTTCTGGGAATCCGCCAACTGGCTGGCCCATCATTCCTTCGAAGAATGAAACTATTGAATCTGGGAAATCTAAGCTTGCTGCTTTTTCATAAATGTTTTCTTCATTTAAATCATTTTGAACCATGAACAATGCCATATCGCCAACTGCTTTTGATGAAGGTGTTACTTTAATTATATCTCCAAGCATTTCATTTACAACTTTGTACATATTCTTAACTTCTTTTAGTTTGTGTCCAAGTCCAAAGCTTTCAACCTGTGATTTTAGGTTTGAATACTGACCACCAGGAATTTCATATCTGTAAATTTCTGCTGTTGAAGCCATAAAGTCAGATTCAAAACTCTTATAAACAGGTCTTACTGCATTCCAGTAATTTGAAATTTCCTGAATTTCATCTGGCTTAATATTTGATTCTCTTTCAGTAAACTCTAATGCTGCAACAATTGAGTTCAAGTTAGGCTGACTTGTTAATCCAGACATACTTGAAAATGCTGCATCACAAATATCAACTCCTGCTGATGCTGCCATTAATACAGAAGCAACACCATTACCACTTGTATCATGTGTATGGAAATGAATTGGAACGGAAACTTCGTTTTTAAGTGCAGTAACTAGCTTTTTAGCTGCAATAGGTTTAACAAGACCAGACATATCTTTTATTCCGATCATGTGTGTTCCACGTTTCTCAAGTTCTTTGGCCATATCTACATAATATTTCAAGTTGTACTTTTCTTTTCTTTCATCAAGTATATCTCCAGTATAGCAAATACATGCTTCTGCAACTTTTCCTTGGTTTAACACTTCGTCAAGGGCAACTTCCATGCCTTCAATCCAGTTAAGAGAGTCAAAGATTCTAAATACATCTATGCCTGATTTTGCAGATTCTTTTACAAATCTTCTTATTACATTATCTGGGTAGTTTTTATATCCTACACCATTTGCTCCTCTAATCAGCATTTGGAATAATACATTTGGAATTTTTGCTCTTAGTGTTTCAAGTCTTTCCCATGGTGATTCTTTTAGGAATCTATATGCAGTATCAAATGTTGCGCCTCCCCACATTTCAAGTGAGAATAAATCTTTACCATACATTGCAACAGCTGGAGCAATTTTTTCCATGTCTACAGTTCTAACTCTTGTAGCCATTAAACTTTGCTGAGCATCTCTCATTGTTGTATCTGTAATTAAAAGCTGTTTTTGATCAAGAACCCATTTAACTAATCCTTCTGGACCTTCTTTATCAAAAATCTGTTTTGTACCTTCTAATTTATTAATTTCTTCTTGTTTAATTTTAGGGAAAACAGGTACATCAAAATCAGGCTTAATACCTTTATTTTCATTTACAAATTTTTCACCTAGGAAATTTAAAACTTTTAGTTTTTTATCTGTACCTACACGAATATTGAATAGAGAAGGATTGCTTGCGATAAATCCTGTATCACATTGTCCCTGTCTAAATGTTTCGTGATGAAGTACGTTAAGTAAAAATGCAATATTTGTTTTTACACCTTTAACCTGTGTTTCTTTTAGTGCTCTTGTCGCCTTACCAATTGCACCTTCAAAAGTTCTAGCAAATGCTGTAACTTTTACAAGTAAACTATCATAGTAAGGAGAAATTACTGAACCAGCAAATCCATTACCACCATCCAGTCTAATACCAAAACCAGATGATGTTTTGTATTCTTCAATTAATCCTGTATCAGGCGCAAATCCGTTAATTGGATCTTCAGTTGTTATTCTACACTGAATTGCATGACCTGTAAGACGAATATCTTCCTGTTTACCAATTCCAACTTCTTTTGAATCAAGAGTATATCCTTCAGCAATTAAAATTTGTGATTGTACAATGTCAATGCCTGTAACCATTTCACTTACTGTATGTTCTACTTGGATTCTTGGGTTCATTTCAATAAAGTAATGCTTTCCATCTTTATCTACAAGAAATTCTACAGTACCTGCACTTCTATAGCTTACAGCACTTGCAATTTTAATTGCATCTGCACAAATATTGTTTCTTTGTTCTTCTGTAATTGACAACGCTGGAGTAAACTCAATTACCTTTTGATGACGTCTTTGAATTGAGCAATCTCTTTCAAATAAATGAACGATATTACCCTCTTTGTCTCCTAGTATTTGTACTTCAATATGTTTTGGTTTTTCTACATATTTTTCAATAAACATGTCATCAATTCCAAATGCTTTTTTGGCTTCACTTTTTGCACTGATAAATTCAGGCTCTAGCTCTTCTGGTGTACGAACAATTCTCATTCCTCTACCACCGCCACCTGCCGCAGCTTTAAGCATAATTGGATATCCACAAGCCTCAGCAATTTCTGCTGCTTCGCTAACTGTTTCAATGTTCTTTTCAACACCTGGGATAGTTGGAACTCCAACTTTTTTTGCAACTAGTTTTGACTGAATTTTATCTCCAAGAGAATGCATCATTGAACTAGTTGGTCCAATAAATTCAATTCCTGCTTCTTCGCATGCTGATGCAAAAGCTTCATTTTCTGACAATAATCCGTAACCAGGATGAATTGCATCAACAGCTTTTGATTTTGCAAGTTCGATAATTTCATCAATTGCAAGGTACGCATCTACTGGTGATTTTCCTTTACCTATTTGATATGACTCATCTGCTTTAGTTCTAAATAATGTGTTTTTGTCTTCTTCAGAGTAAATTGCAACACTTCTAATGCCCATTTCTCTGCAAGCTCTAAAAATTCTTATTGCAATTTCGCCTCTGTTAGCTACAAGAATTCTTTTAAATTTTCTCATTTCACTCATTTTAGTTTACAACCTCCTGTTTCTTTTACCGATTTTTACTTTGCTTATTTATTCCTTATTTTTTGCCAAATCACAAATCATTGGCCATTTTTTCATTATATAGTCATAGCTACCCTCTGTATGAGGTATTAAACAATTACTACAATCTTTGGTTCCGTTCTCCATAAATTTAAAATTCCCCCCACACTTATCTCCAAGAGCATATAAAGGGCAGAAACAAAACAAACAATTAAATTTTTCTTTTTCTTTCACATTATGACAAGGAAAATATTCACATTTATTGTTATTAAAAAATTTATAATTCTCCATTTCAAACTCCTATTTACTAAAATGTACATCCATCTGAGGATAAGGAATTGTTATCCCAACTTTATCAAATGCAAGTTTAACATTTTCTTCTAAGTAGTATTTTACATCCCAATAGTTTTCCGTATCTGTCCAAACCTTGAAATCAATCATTATACAATGGTTGGCATTACTTGATACTCCTATAATAGGGTCTTTGTCAAATCTTATGTTTGGATTTTTTTTGGCAACTTCCATCATAACTTCTTTTGCTCTATTAATATCATCTTGATAACCTATCCCAAAAATACAATCCACTCGTCTTGTATTCGCCTTACTAAAATTTGTAAGAACTGATGTTGAAACAAGTCCATTTGGAATTGTAATTATTTTATTATCATATGTAACAAGAGTTGTCAGTAGCAAGTCTATCTTTTTTACTGTTCCTGTTGTTCCACTAATATCCACATAATCATCTTGTGAAAATGGCTTGGTTATTAGTATAATCATTCCTCCAGCAACATTGGACAAACTATCTTTTAGTGCCAAAGCAATTGCTGCACCTGATACACCTAGCATGGTTACCAAGCTTTTAGTATCAAATCCAACTCTGTCTAAAACAGCAACTCCTAGTGCTATTATGAATAAAGTTTTGATTGCATTTAAGATAAACGCATGTAGTGCATTATCCATTGAAGATTTATTTAGAACTTTTTTACACAAGGCAAGAATAACTTTTAGTAATATTAAACCTACTATTACAATTAAAATATCTATGCCTATTGATTTAAGTAGTTCTAAGGTCTTCTCAGACATTTCTATTTCTCCTTCTATCAATTTCCTTCAAAAATTTCTTACGAATTCTTATATCATTAGGAACGATCTCAACAAGTTCATCATTATTAATAAATTCAAGTGCTTCCTCAAGTGAAAAAACAACTGGCGGAGCAAGCTTAACAGAGTCATCATTACCTGATGCACGCATATTTGTTGCTTTTTTTGCTTTACATGGATTTACAACCATATCATCATTTCTACTGTTTTGTCCAATAATCATTCCTTCGTACACTTCAATTCCTGGCTCGATGAATAGTCTAATTCTCTCACTAATACTTGATAGTGCATACGGTGTCGCAATCCCAGCTTCTTGTGCAATTCCTACACCGTTAGTTCTCTGCGGTATTGCACCTTTAAATTCTTCAAACGAATGGAATCTTCTAACCATTGTTCCTTCGCCTCTTGTGTCATTTATAAATTCTGTTCTGTATCCAAGTAACCCTCTTGTCGGAACTAGATATTCTACTCTTGTATAACCATTATCTGAAGCCATCTGTGTCATCATACCTTTTCTAATATTAAGCTTATTAATAACACTTCCTGAGTATTCATCAGGTACAGAAATAACAACTTCTTCTATTGGTTCAAGTTTCTTACCTCTTTCATCTTTCTTCATGATAACTTCCGGTTTTGAAACTGCAAGTTCATATCCTTCTCTTCTCATATTTTCAATTAAAATTGAAAGATGTAGCTCTCCTCTGCCAGATACTTTAAAGCTATCGGTAGAGTCTGTTTCTTCAACTTTTAGACCAACATTAACTTCAAGCTCTTTTTCAAGACGATCTTTAATATGTCTAGTCGTTACAAATTTACCAACCTTACCTGCAAAAGGACTATTATTTACCATAAAGTACATACTTAATGTAGGGTCTTCAATTTGAATCATTTCCATAGGATCTGGGTTACTCATATCAGTAATAGTTTCACCAATTGATATATCAGATATACCTGATACAACTACAATGTCCCCACATTCTGCTTCTTTTACAGGGATTCTATTAAGACCTCTATATACAAATATCTGATTTATTTTCTTTTGTACTAAAGATTCGTCACCTCTAGCAACCCCTACATTTTGTCCCTCTTTTAAGATTCCCTTTGTAATTCTACCAATACCAAGTCTACCAATATAATCATCATATCCTAAAGCAGAAACCTGGAACTGTAATGGTTCTTCCGTCAAATCTTCATATGGCTTACAATGTTTAATTATTGTTTCAAATAAAGGTGTAATATTTCTTCCACCTTCGCCTTTGAAGTTTTTCTCTATTTTTTGTCCATTTTCTTCAACATGAATGTCCTGCACATCACTCGGATCATAAACGACAATCCCCTGTCTTGCAATTCCGTAAAGAATTGGGAAATCAAGTTGTTCATCATTTGCTTCTAGATCCATAAATAGCTCATATACTTCGTCAACAACTTCGTCGATTCTAGAATCTTTTTTGTCAATTTTGTTAATAAGCAAGATTGGATTCAATCCTTGTTCTAATGATTTTTTTAGTACAAATCTAGTTTGAGGCATTGGTCCCTCACTAGAATCTACTAAAAGAATTACTGTATCTACTGTTTTGATAATACGCTCTACTTCTGAACTAAAGTCAGCATGTCCTGGCGTATCAACAATATTGATCTTTACGTCATTATGCATTACAGAACAGTTCTTAGAGTAAATTGTAATTCCTCTTTCTCTTTCAATATCATCACTGTCCATTACACATGTTGCAACATCTTCGTTCTCTCTGAAAACTCCACTTTGATTTAAAAATGCATCTACTAATGTGGATTTTCCTGCATCAACATGGGCAATAACTGCAATGTTAATTATCTTTTGTTTACTCATAATTCCTCTTCTTTCAATCTTTATTAATTAATTTTTTCAAATATATATCGTAATATTTTATCATAAATACCGACTAATTTCTATATTTATTTAATCAAATTAAACAAAAAAACAGCTTTAATAATAGCTATTTTTTGTTTAC
>JAVWMQ010000028.1:0-23342 GCA_036637375.1 Anaerovoracaceae bacterium | reverse complement strand
CAACAAAAGTGGCATTTATAATATTATTGTATTTCATAGTTTAATTGTAACAAAAAATGTTGAGAAATTACAAGTAAAATAGTATAATAGCTATTAGTTGTGTTTAAAAAGAAAGTGAGAAAGTTTATGCCAAATCCAATAGCCTTCACGTTATTTAACATAGAAATCAGGTGGTATGGTGTCCTTATTGCATTGGGAATTCTACTTGCAATTATAATTGTATACAAAAGAGCACCAAAGCATCAAATTGATCCTGACAGTTTACTTGATGTTTTACTAGTTTCAATACCCTTTGGAATTATTGGCGCAAGACTTTATTATGTGGTTTTTAATTGGAGTTATTACTCCGGTGATTTTGGGGAAATTATAAACCTAAGGAACGGTGGACTAGCCATTCATGGGGGATTAATATTTGCCTTTATTGCCGCATTTTTTATGTGTAAACACAAAAAAATTGACTTTATAAATGGGTTAGATTTAGTAATCCCAGCAGTTGCATTAGCACAGTCAATTGGTCGTTGGGGTAACTATTTCAACGGTGAAGCTCATGGTCGTCCAACCGATCTGCCTTGGGCTATAACAGTTATGGGAACTAAGGTTCATCCAACTTTTCTATATGAGTCTCTTTGGTGTCTTGGGCTATTCTTTTTGCTCACATACCTTGATAATCATAGAGAATTCAAAGGTCAAATAATACTTCTTTATGGAGTTTTATATTCTATAGAACGTTTCTTTGTTGAAGGACTACGAACAGACAGTCTAATGATTGGTCCTTTTAGGCAAGCTCAAGTTCTAAGTATAGTAGTTATTATAATCTGTTCAATACTTTATTTTATATTTAATAAAAATAAACAAAAGGAGTTTAATAAATGAAACTAGGAATCGTAGGTTTACCAAATGTAGGTAAAAGCACATTATTTAACGCAATCACAAAGGCTGGTGCCGAGTCTGCAAATTACCCATTTTGCACAATTGAGCCTAACGTTGGGGTTGTTGCAGTACCAGACGAACGTCTAAAGGTTCTATGTAATATGTATAATTCTAGAAAAGTTGTTCCAACAGCGATTGAATTCTATGATATTGCTGGATTAGTAAAAGGAGCTTCAAAGGGTGAAGGTCTTGGAAACAAATTCTTAGGACATATTAGAGAAGTTGAAGCAATCGTACATGTAGTTAGATGTTTTGAAGATCCAAACGTCGTTCATGTAGATGGTAAAATCGATCCAATTTCTGATATTGAAACAATTAACACAGAGTTAATCCTTTCAGATATGGAAGTTTTAGAAAGACGTTTACAACGTACTAGAAAAAATATGAAGAGTGATAAAACTCTTGCAAATGAAGTTTCTCTACTTGAGAAAATTGTAGATTTCCTTGGAGAAGGTAAAAGCGCACGTGCTATGGATTTGAGTGAGGATGATGCAGAATATGTCAAAGGCCTAGATTTGTTGTCATATAAGCCAATTATCTATGCTGCAAACATATCTGAAGATGAAGCAAGTTGCAAAGATGATAACGAGTTTGTAAAAAAAGTAAAAGAATTTGCTGCTACAGAAGATTCTGACGTAGTTGTTGTTTGTGCAAAAATTGAAGAAGAAATTTCTGAGCTTGATGAGGAAGAAAAGCATATGTTCCTCGAAGAACTTGGTATAGAAGAATCCGGCCTTGATAAACTCGTGCGAGCTTCTTATCACCTATTAAACCTAATCTCTTACCTGACTGCTGGTGAGCAAGAAGTTAGAGCTTGGACAATTATTAGAGGAACTAAGGCTCCTGGAGCTGCTGGCAAAATCCATACTGACTTTGAGAGAGGTTTTATCAGAGCCGAAACTATTGCTTACGAAAAACTTGTTGAATGTGGTGGCAATATGGCTGCAGCAAAAGAAAAAGGACTTGTTCGTTCAGAAGGAAAAGAATATGTTGTTAAAGATGGCGATGTAATGAACTTCCTATTTAACGTATAGAAAGAATTAAACCCTAGCAATATCAATGTAACCGTTGATTTTACTAGGGTTTTATAGTGTTTTGATTTACGACATTCTACGTATATCTATGCTTTATTCTTCCATTGATGCAATAATTCCATCTGCTATAGCCTCAAGTTCTACTTCTTTAGTTTCATTTAAAGCTGAAATTATTGTAAGTTCTTCATTAATAACATCCATTTGTTTCATATCATTTAGAGCTTCCTTCATTAACGATCCAGACTTTGGTGCCCAAGAACCATTTTCAATTAAAGCAACTGTTCTCTTTTGTAAATTTAGTGCTTTCATATCCATAATGAAATTATGCATCTTTGGATAAATTCCAAGATTATATGTTACTGAAGCTAGTACCAAGTGGCTAAACTTAAATGTTTCAGAAATTAGCCAAGATACATCTGTGCTAGAAACATCTTTTAGGCTCACATTAGTCATCCCTCTCTGAACCAACAAAGATGCTAGTTTGCTTGCTGCTGCCTCTGTGTTACCGTACATTGATGAATATGCAATCAATACACCCTTTTCCTCTGGCTCGTATCTACTCCATTTGTCATATTTATCTAAAATATATCCAAGATCCTTTCTCCAAATCGGACCATGTAGAGGACAGAACATCTTAATATCGTGAGCAGAAGCCTTTCCTAACAAAAACTGCACATGTGCACCATATTTGCCTACAATATTTGTATAATATCTTCTTGCTTCATCTAGCCAATCTCTATCAAAGTTCACTTCATCAGCAAAAAGTTTTCCATCCAATGCATTAAATGATCCAAAAGCATCAGCTGAGAAAAGTACACCATTACTTACATCTAATGTCACTAAAGTTTCTGGCCAATGTACCATTGGTGCCTCTACAAACGCAAATGTATGTTTACCAAAGCACATTGTATCTCCTTCTTTAACCTGTAAAATTCGGTCTTCTATAGAAAAACCAAACTGATACATAATTAAAAAGGCTTTTTCTGAACTGATAACCTTTGCTTTAGGGTATCTGATTAATATTTCTTCAAGAGATGCACAATGATCTGGCTCCATATGATTAATTAAAATATAATCAAGTGGTCTTCCATCAAGAACCGCCTCAACATTTTCAAGGTACTGTCTGCAAACTGCCCAATCTACCGTATCAATTAGGACTGTCTTTTCATCCATCAACATATATGCATTATATGATACACCTCTTGTAAGTGGGTGTATATTCTCAAACAATGCTAATCTGTGCTCATCTGCACCAACGTAGTATAGGTCTTCTGTAATCTTTCTATAATTATGCATAACGTCCTCCTTATTTCTCAACTACTGTTTCAATGAAACCTGTTTTTTCTTCGCCACAATCTGGGCATACCCAATCTTCTGGTAATGCTTCAAAAGTTGTTCCTGGTGAAACTTCGCCATCAGCATCTCCAAGTTCTGGATTGTATTCATATCCACAACCATTACATACAAATGTCTGCCATGGTGATGGTGATTTTCTGATAAACGGTCTTTTCATTTTTTCCATTGGTGGAGCTGGTTTCTTTTCCTTACCATTATCTAATGCTTTTGCTAATAATGGTAGTATCTCCTCAACATCTCCCACAATACCATAATCTGCATTTTTGAAAATATGTGCATTGGCATTTTTGTTTATCGCTACAATTGTAGTTGCATCTTTAATTCCTTTTAGATGCTGCTTTGCTCCTGAAATGCCACATGCTATGTACAGATTCCCTCTGAATGTCTGTCCTGACATACCAACATATCTATCAAGTGGCAAGTAACGAAGTGTTTCTGCAACTGGTCTTGATGATCCTAGCGCTGCGCCTGCTTGTTTAGCAAGTTCTTCTACTAACTTCATATTTTCTTTTTTGCCAATACCTTTTCCAGCACTTACTACTCTCTCTGCTTCCATGATTGGAGTATCCATTGGAATTCCTACTGAAAAATCATACCCATCTTTTTTTAGACTATTTACTAAAGCTTCCACCTTTTCTTGGGCAGTTCCTTCTTTGTAAATTTGCTTTTTCCTCATTCCTGTTTCTGGTTCGCCTTTTTTAATAATTGGAGCTTCATCTTTGATTTTTCCAATAATATGAGAAGCGATTACAACTCTTTGGATTTCGTTTGTTCCTTCATAAATTGTTGTTATCTTTGCATCTCTGTAAGCTCTCTCAACTTCCATACCTTTTAGGTAACCATTACCCCCAAAGATTTGTAAAGCATCGTTACAGACTTCAAGAGCAATATCTGATGCATATTGTTTTGCCATTGCAGATTCCATTCCATAGTTTTCGTGATTTTCTTTTAAATCTGCTGAACTATAAATAAGCAATCTTGCCGCTCTTAATTTTGTAGCCATATCCGCTAGCTTAAACGAAATAATCTGCTGATGTGCTATTGGTTTACCAAACTGAACTCTTTCTTTTGCATATTCAAGTGCATTCTCAAATGCCCCTTGGGCAATTCCCAATGCCTGTGCTGCAATTCCTATACGCCCTCCATCTAGTGTTGCCATAGCGATGTTAAATCCCTTACCTTCTTTACCTAGTAAGTTTTCTTTTGGTACTTTTACATTGTTAAAGATAAGTTCTGCTGTAGATGAAGACCTAATTCCCATTTTGTCATAATGATCTCCAAATTCAAAACCTTCCATTCCTTTTTCAAGTATAAATGCACTAATTCCTTTTACACCTAGTGCTGGCGCTGTAGAAGCAAAAACAATGTAAGTGTCAGCTTTTGGTGCATTAGTAATAAAGATTTTATTTCCATTTATTACATAGTGATCCCCCTCCAACACAGCTGTTGTTTCTGTACCACTCGCATCACTTCCTGCATTAGGTTCTGTCAATCCAAACGCCCCTATCTTTTCGCCTTTTGCCAAAGGGACTAAGTATTTTTGCTTTTGTTCTTCTGTACCAAATGCAGAAATAGGATAAGCACCAAGTGACGTATGGGCAGATAAAATTACGCCTGTTCCACCATCAACCCTAGCAAGTTCTTCAACTGCTATTGCATAGCTAATGACATCAAGCCCTGCTCCACCATATTTCTTTTCATATGGGATTCCCATTAGTCCTAGTTCTCCCATCTTTTTGACAGCTTCTGTTGGGAATTCATTTTGCTGATCTAACATAAACGCAATTGGTTTAACCTCAGATTCTGCAAACTCACGAACTTTCATACGAAGTTCTTCATGTTTATCAGTTGTCTTAAAAAGCATACTTTTTTCCTCCTTTGTATTCTTTCGTCAATTAATCACAGTCTTATTTTTTTTATGATTTTATTATATTATGATTTTTTACCCAAAAGAAAAGTAATCAAACATATATTTGATTACTTTTTAACAAAAAATATACAGAAGATTTCGCATCTTCTGTATATTTGATATTTTTTATTTTCCAGTTTCATGCATAATTCCCACCGAAGCACTTATTCCTAACCTGTCAGCTCCAGCCTCTATCATTTCATTTGCTGTTTTTAAATCTCTAATTCCTCCAGAAGCTTTTACTAACGCTTCACCGTGAACCGCTTCTTTCATTAGTTTTATATGTTCAACTTTTGCTCCTCCAGAGCTAAATCCTGTTGATGTTTTAACAAAGTCCGCCCCCGCTTCAACTGCAATACGACACGCTTCGAAGATTTCTGCATTAGTAAGTAAACATGTTTCTATTATAACTTTCAAAAGTGCATCATGCTCATATGTAATTTTTGCAACACTATAAATATCATCTGCGTAAAGTTTCCAATTCCCTTCTTTGATTGCTCCAATATTTGCTACCATATCAATTTCATTTGCACCATTATTTAAACAATAGCCTGCTTCAAACACCTTTGCTTCTGTAGCCATTGCTCCTAACGGAAATCCTACAACAGTACAGATGTTAACATCACTATCAAATAAGATTTCTCTTGCTAATGGAACATAATGAGAATTTATACAAACAGTTGCGAAATTATAGTACATTGCTTCATCGCATAGCTTCTTTATATCCGCTCTTGTCGCTTCTGGTTTCAATATTGTATGATCTATATATTCATTAATTTCTTTCATTACACCCTCCTACCGTTTATATATTTAGTTATATTGATTCATCCCTTTTGCCTTTATATAATTATACCACAAAAAATATGAAAAGCCGCTCCTAAAAACGACTCTCCATACAAATTAATGTTGCCATTAAAAAACCACTATTTATCTATAAAGCATATTCCATAATCTGGCTTGGAGCCATATTAAGCGCTTTACACATACATAAAAATTCTATACTTCCTAGTTCTTCATTCTTATCTAATATTGAGTTTAACCTCAAAACAGATAAACCAGTTTCCTCCGCAATACTATCTAAATCAATCTTTTCGTCAAGAAATAAATTTCTCAATGCGTCTCTAACATCTAATTCCATATGCAATATGCTCCCATTTATTTCAATTCAATTGTTTTATAGTTTTTCGGTATATTTACAATATACTATCTATTTCTTCGGTTGTCAATTATTATCTAGTTTTTATTACTAATATTATTGTAATGTCAATAATATTGAAGTATACTCAAGTAAGTTAATTAACTTTAGGAGGGCTTATGACTAAGAATGATATAGCATTAATACTTAAGTATGCAAGAATAAATGCAGACTTAACTCAGGAATACGTCGCATCGGTTGTAAACAAAAAACAACAAACTGTAAATTCTTGGGAGTCTGCTCATTCTCAGCCTGATGCAAATACACTATTTACATTATGCAAACTATATAACATTTCAATGGACGAACTTTTCTTATTTTCAACTAAAGAAAATTTTTCTTTAGAAATATTTTCAAATTATGCGCTATTAAATAAAACCGGTCGAATTGCTGCACAGAATATGATGAAGGCTTTATGTTTAAATAGCAAATATGTTAAATAACCACAAAACCCCTTTATACAAATAAAGGGGTTTCTTGATACTTAATATTTATTTTTGGAAGTGCTGATAATCGCAATAGTATTGCCATTTATAGCCCCATGAAAATCCATATTTTTCAAAAAGCTTTACTACAAAGTCATTTTTGTGAAGCATATTATGCTTGTATTTACCTTTGCATTTCTTTACATCTCTTTCCTTATAAATCCCACCATTTCTTGGTGATACAAGGCCTGTTGACTTATTTACAAATGGATTTACTCGAGGATTAATATCTATCGCCATACCATAGGCATGTCTTGACAAAGTGTTTGTTCCTGACATGACTCTATAGTTAAACGCTGACGTATTGTTATCTGCCATTGAGGCATTGTCGCTAGCATTATAATCATCTATAAGTTTCATTTTTTGGATTTGATACTTTTTTTCATATAATTTATAAAAGATTTCTAACATATCTTTTGCAATCTTTTTATTAACAATTAATTCTCCTGTAACAACCTTATTTTTGTAGTTATAATGTTTTACTGTTAAGTATCTTAAATCCGAATATGATATATTTGGATTTTTTTTGTATGATTTGCCTGTTATTCTCTTTTTTATTGATGGAGATAGTTCTGAATACTTAAAGCCTTCTTTGTACTCATAAGTTCTAACTCCAGCTGCCCTTTCATTTGCATACGCAAATGCTGTGGTCAGCACCATTACGCAAATCACAACAAAAGCTATAATTCGTTTGTTTTTTTTCATAATTCACCTTTCCCTTCATAACTACTCCAAATAAATATTATCATATAATTTAAAATTATTCAACCAACTAAAAAACAAAGCCTACCACTGGTAGGCTTTGTTCCTAAGGTTCATTTTTAATTATTTAATAATTTCTGCAACTGCATCCATTCCGCATCCTGCTGCATTACCTTCATCTGTATCTAAGTGAACTTCAGCTTCGTGAGCTTCTCCTGCTCTAATAAGAACGTTGTTATATACAACTCCTCTTTCTCCGCCTAGTTTGATGCTTACGATATCTTTGTCTTTTACTCCAGCTTCTTCTGCTTGAGATGGTGATAGGTGAACGTGTCTTAATGCTGCAATTACACCTTTTTCTAGTTCAACTTCTCCACATGGTCCAACAAGCTTACAACCTGGTGTTCCGTCTAATTTACCTGATTCTCTTACTGGAGCTTTAATTCCTAGAGCTCTTGCATCAGTTAATGAAATCTCAACCTGTGTTTCAGGTCTTACTGGTCCTAATACTCTAATATTCTTCATTGTTGTTTTTGGTCCTACAATATCAACAAGTTCCTCACTTGCAAATTGACCTGGCTGTACAAGATCTTTTTTGTGTGTAAGTTCATGTCCTTTTCCAAACAGAACCTCTAAATCTGCCTGGCTCAAGTGCAAATGTTTGTTTGATAATCCAACGTTTACTTTGTAATTCATTTTTTTCCTCCTAAAAATATCCTTAAAACTATTTAGTCTAGACAGCTAATAAAAGGGAGCTGTCTATATTTTTGATTATAATCAAGGCCGTAGCCTACAATAAACCTGTCTTCAACTTCGAAGCCAATATAATCAGCTTCAATTTCAACTTTTCTGCCCGCCGCTTTGTTTAACAAAGAGCAAACCTTGACGCTTTTAGTTCCTCTATTTTCAAAATATCCTTTTAGATACTTTAGTGTCGTGCCTGAGTCAACAATGTCTTCTACAATTATAACATTCTTGCCCTCAACATCTTCATCAATATCTTTGACAATTTTAACTTGTCCTGAAGAAAATTTTTCCGAACCGTAACTGCTACACGCCATAAAATCAATAGTAACATCCAAATCAATTGTCTTCATAAGGTCAGCCATCCAAGGTACAGATCCTCTTAGAATTCCAACTAATAAAACCGGTTCACCTTTGTAATCTTCTGTAATCTGTGCACCTATTTCTTTTGCCTTATTTAAAATCTCTTCGTGCGTAATTATGATTTCCATTTCTTTTTCCACGTTATTCTCCTTTTTGATCGTCCTCTTTAACCTCAAATTCTACATCTTCAAGTGGATTTTTATATTTCTTTGAAAAATCCTTTGATTTTCCACCAGTCCAATACTCATCAAGAGTTTCTTTTAAGTAATATAAAATACATCCCCATAAGAGAATATCATCAATAAAGCCTACTGGCAAGAAGAAATCCGGTAAAACTTCAATTGGCATTATAATATAGGCTATCCCAAAAGCTATCAATATTTTTTTCCAAATACTGACCTTTTTATCTGCCATCATAAACCTAATTGCTTTAATTCTTTTACCTAATGTTCTCATTCCCAAAAAAGCATTCATTTTATTTTACCTCATTTAAGATTTTTTCAATTTCATCCAACAAATTTTCATGGCCTGTTTTATTAAGCGCCGAAACTGGTATAACTAAATCATCTGAATGCATACCCAATGTACTTCTAATAAGTTTGATTGACTTTGCAATTTGATTCTTTGAAATCTTGTCCGCTTTTGTTGCAACTACAACACCATCTAAACCATAATGTTTCAAGTAATTATACATTTGAACATCTTGCTTTGATGGAGCATGCCTAATATCTACTAATTGAACTACTTTGAGCAAGCCTTTCCTATTCTGGAAGTAAATCTCCATCATCTCGCCCCAGTTTTCACTTATTGATTTAGAAATTTTTGCGTAACCATACCCGGGAAGGTCCACGATCCTAAATTCATCATTAATTTCATAAAAATTAATTGTTCGTGTTTTACCTGGGCTACCACTTACTTTTGCAAGTTTCTTGCGATTAGTAAGCAAGTTGAGCAGTGACGATTTGCCCACATTTGATCTTCCTGCAAATGCCACTTCTCTCATATTGTCTTCAGGATATTGATCTGGTCTACCTGTTACTGCAACAATATCCGCTTTTTTAATTATCATTTTCTCTCCCTACCAATGCCTCTTTTAGTGCATCATCAACTGTTCTAATTAATACAAATTCCAGTTGTTTTCTAACTTTTTCTGGGATTTCTTCAATATCCCTTTCATTATCAATTGGCAGTAAAACCTTTTTAATTCCAGCTCTATGGGCTGCTAAAACTTTTTCTCTAATTCCGCCTACAGGTAACACATTACCTCTTAGGTTTATTTCACCTGTCATAGCTACATCTTTTTTGACTGCTACTCCTGTTAAGGTTGAAATCATTGCAACACACATAGTTACACCTGCTGATGGGCCATCCTTTGGAACTGCACCTTCTGGTATGTGTAAGTGAATATCCATTTCCTCATAGAAATCTTCTGGTATATTGTGCTTTTGGGCTACTGATCTAATATAGCTTATACCTGCTCTTGCTGATTCTTGCATAACATCGCCAAGTTGTCCTGTCAAAGATAACTTACCGCTACCTTTAACCGCATTAGTTTCAATAAACAATGTATCTCCACCAACTACAGTCCATGCCAATCCAGTAGTAACTCCAATTTCACTCTTGCCTAATATTTTATCATATCTATATTTCTTTTTACCTAAAAATTCTTCTAAAGTATTAGGTTTAATGGTGCCTTCCCATTCGCCATTTGTTACTATTTTTCTTGCAACTTTTCGGCACATATTAGCAATTTCTCTTTCTAGGTTTCTAACCCCAGATTCCCTAGTATAATAGTTTATAGTATCTCTAATTGCTTTTTCTGTAATCCCAAACTGCTCCGTCTTAAGGCCATGTTCCTTGATTTTTTTAGGCACCAAATATTTTTTGGCAATTTGTAGTTTTTCTTCTTCTGTATATCCTACAACCTCAATTACTTCCATTCTATCTAATAAAGGCCCTGGAATAGTTTCAACTGAGTTAGCAGTTGCAATAAACATTACCTTTGATAAATCAAAAGGTGTTTCAAGATAATGGTCTGTAAATGTCTTGTTTTGCTCAGGATCTAAAACCTCTAATAACGCTGATGATGGGTCGCCCTTAAAATCAGCACCTAGCTTGTCTACCTCATCAAACAAGAATACAGGATCACAACTTCCAGCTTCCTTAATACAGTTTATAACTCTACCAGGTATTGCTCCTATATATGTTCTTCTGTGTCCTCTTATTTCAGCTTCATCTCGAACTCCACCAAGAGACATTCTCACATATTCTCTGCCAACAGCTTTTGCTATTGACTTTGCAATTGAAGTTTTTCCTGTTCCAGGAGGGCCTACTAAACAAATAATTGGTCCTTTAATTTCTTTTGAAAGCTCCACTACAGCTAAATATTCTAGAACTCTTTCTTTTACTTTTTCAAGACCATAATGATCACCATTTAATATCTTTTCAGCCTTCTTTAGGTTTAGTTCTGCATTAGAATACTTGTTCCAAGGTAGTGATAAAATTGTTTCTATGTATGTTCTACTTACCGCTCCTTCTGCTGAAGACGGCTGCATTCTACTCAATTTTTTGATTTCTTTTTCAACTTTTTCTGCTGTTTCTTTTGGCAAATTAAGTTCTTCAATTTGTTTTCTCCATGTCGCAATCTCGTCAGAAGCATCCTCGTCAACGCCAAGTTCTTCCTGAATTGCACGCATTTGTTCTCTTAGATAATATTCTTTTTGATTCTTGTTAATTTGCTTTTTAACCTTGTTGCTAATATCTGCTTCAATTTCCATAATCTCAACTTCATTAGCAAGTATACTGCAAACAGTTTCAAGTCTATCGCAGACATCAAGTGCCTCTAAAACCTTTTGTTTTTCGTCAATTGAAATTTTCAAATGTGATGCAATCACATCCGCCAATCTTCCTGGATTTTCAATTGTTATTACAGATGCAAACACCTCATCAGGTATCTTGTCATTCATTGCAATATATTCTTCAAAAGATTTTAAAGCAGCTCTCATTAAAGCCTCTTTTTTAGTTTCTTCGTCTGTTTCTACCTCAATATCATCATTAATAATACAATTAAAATAAGGAATATCAGAAACTATTTCTTCTATCTCACCTCTTTTTACCCCTTCAACAAGGACTCTAATCGCATCTCCCGGAAGTTTTAGCATTTGCTTTACTTTTGCAACTACACCTATATGATAAAAATCTTTTGATGTTGGAAGTTCTGTATCTTCGTCTTTTTGAGTTGCCAAAAACAGGTTTTGATTTTCTAACATTGCTTGTTCTATGGCATTAATTGATTTTTCTCTACCTATATCAAAGTGAAGTACCATACCTGGGAATATGGATAATCCTCTTAGTGGAATCATAGGCAGTATTAATTTGTTATTTTTGCTTTTTTTTGCAGTATCATCTGCTACTTCATTTGAATCCAAGTTTTCTTCAAGATCTTGGTTCTCTTCAAACACTTCATTCTGTTCTGATTTTTTTTCTGTCATAATTCCATCTCCTTTCCTTTAATTAATACTTAAAGGCGACTTAACAAGCCGCCTAAATAATTATGCTGTTTCAGATACTGGCAAACATTTTTTGTTATCTGTCAAAACCAAAGTTGGTTCACCTTCATTTTCAATCATTTCTTTTGTAATAATACATTTTTTAATATCTTCTCTTGAAGGTATTTCGTACATTATTTCAGTCATTAATCCTTCCATAATACTTCTCAGGCCTCTAGCTCCGGTTTTTCTCTCAAGCGCAAGTTCAGCAATTTTTTTAATAGCATCTTCTTCAACCTCAAGCTCAACACCATCCATATCAAACAACACCTTATACTGCCTTAGCAATGCATTTTTAGGTTTAGTAATAATGTCTACTAAAGCACTCTCTGTTAGTTGTTCTAATGTTACGATAGCTGGTAATCGACCAATGAATTCTGGTATAAGTCCAAATTTAAGCAGGTCTTCAGGTTGTATATGTTTAAGCAACTCTGCCTCTTCCTCTTTATTTTTGGATACCTCCGCATTGAACCCGATTACAGTTTCTCCAGTTCTCTTTTGGATTATTTTGTCTAATCCATCAAAAGCTCCTCCACAAATAAACATTACATTCGTAGTGTCAAATGGTAAAAACTCCTGGTTTGGATGTTTTCTACCTCCCTGTGGTGGAACATTTGCAACTGTTCCTTCTAATATTTTTAGCAATGCTTGCTGTACACCTTCTCCACTTACATCACGAGTAATTGAAGGGTTATCGCTTTTCCTTGCAATTTTATCAATTTCATCAACATAAATTATGCCCTTTTGAGCTTTTTCTATATCATAATCAGCTGCCTGAATCAATTTTAACAAAATGTTTTCAACATCTTCCCCTACATAACCAGCTTCTGTCAAAGCTGTTGCATCTGCAATTGCAAAAGGAACGTTCAAAATTTTTGCCAACGTTTGAGCCAAAAGTGTTTTTCCTGAACCTGTTGGTCCAATCATAACTATGTTACTTTTTTGTAGCTCAACATCATCGCTTAATCCTAGTCTATTAATTCTCTTGTAGTGATTATAGACTGCTACTGCAAGTGCTCTTTTAGCACTTTCTTGCCCAATTACATATTCTGCAAGTCTTTCAGTAATCTCCATTGGTTTTGGTAATTCAAAATCACCGCTTGTATCTTGACCTCCCGCAGGAATTAATTCGTCTTCTATTATATCTTTGCACAAATCTATGCACTCATTACAAATGTATACATCTGGACCAGCAATTAGACGTGTAACCTGACTCTGAGGTTTCCCACAAAACGAGCATCTGATCTCATCGTTTCCGTCATATTTTGTCATTTTAATTTCCTATCTGTTTTTTATTACTTTATCTACTAATCCATATTCACATGCAGCGTCTGCACTCATAAAGTTATCTCTATCTGTGTCCGCCTCTATCATTCCTAAACTTTTACCTGTATTTTCACTCAAAATCTTGTTAAGTTTTTCTTTTGTCTTAAGCATCCATTCCGCATGGATCTTAATATCTGACGCCTGTCCTTTGGCACCACCAAGTGGCTGATGAATCATTATTTCAGCATTTGGCAAAGCGAATCTCTTGCCTTTTGTTCCTGCTGACAATAAAAACGCACCCATACTTGCAGCCATGCCAACACAAATCGTTGAAATGTCTGGTTTTACATACTGCATAGTATCATAAATAGCCATTCCGGCAGTTACTGAACCGCCGGGGCTATTAATGTAAATACAAATATCCTTTTCAGGATCTTCCGCTTCCAAAAACAGAATTTGGGCAACAACAAGACTTGCCACACTATCATTTATTTCTTCTCCCAAAAATATTATTCTATCTTTAAGGAGTCTTGAAAAAATATCGTATGTACGTTCTCCTTTACTAGTTTGTTCTATTACGTAAGGTACTAAAGCCATTACCCAACCTCGCTTTCTTTCGTTTATTATTTCTTATTTAATAACTGCATTATCAAACATAAATTCAATAGCTTTCTTCATTTTGATGTCATTTCCTAAGAACGATAAGTTATCTCCAAGCATTTCTTTGATTTTTGCAACTTCAAGTCCATACTGTGTAGACATAATTTCTAGTTCTTTTTCAATATCTTCTTCAGTGTATTCAATCTTTTCTTCGTCTACAACTGCAGAAATTAACATTCTTGTTTTTACTCTCTTTTCAGCATCTTCTCTAACTTCTTCTCTAAAGTCATCTGGACCTTTGCCAATAAACTGGAAGTACTGCTGTAATTCCATACCCTGCTGACGAAGTTGAGCATCAAATTCCTTCATCATCTGGTTAATTTCATCATCTACCATTACCTTTGGAATATCTAAATCGTTTGCTTCAAAAACTTTCTGGATTATAGCATCTTTCATCTGGTTTTCCGCTGAAACTTTTTTTGCTTCCATTAATTTTTCTTCTGTCTGCTTTTTTAATTCTTCTAGAGTATCGCATTCGCTAACGTCTTTAGCAAATTCATCATCTAAAGCTGGCAGTTCTTCTTCTTTGATTTCGTGAACTGTGCACTTAAAGATAGCTTCTTTGCCTGCTAGATCTTCTGAATGGTATTCTGTTGGGAAAGTAACCTTTACTTCAACTTCTTCTTCTTTTTTTGCTCCAACTAGCTGTTCTTCAAATCCTGGAATGAAGTTTCCTGAACCAATTACAAGTGGGTAACCTTCTGCTGTGCCACCTTCAAACTGCTCTTCTCCAACAAATCCAGCATAGTCAAGAATAATTGAGTCTCCATCTTTAACTTCTCTATCAACTGAAATCATTCTTGCATTTCTCTTTTGAAGGTTTGCAAGTTCCCCGTCAATATCTTCCGCTGTAACTTCGCCGCTAACTTTTTCGATTTCAACGCCTTTGTATCCTTTAACTTCAACTACTGGATATACAGGTACTGTAATTGTTGAAACAAAAGCTTTGCCTTTTTCGATTTCACCAAATTCAACTGCTGGCTGATCAATTACTTCTAACTCTAATTCTGCTACTGCTTTAGGATATTCTTCCCCAAATAATGAATTAATTGCATCTTCAAAGAAGATTGTTTCGCCATATTTCTTTTCGATAATGCTTCTTGGCGCCTTACCTTTTCTAAATCCATCAATTTCAAATTGATTCTTTGAAGCCTGGTATGCTTTAACTACAGCTGCTTCAAATTCTTCTGCACTAAATTCAATAGTAAATTTAGCTTCGTTGTTTTCTTTTGATAATAATACTGCTTTCATTTTAAATCTCTTCCTCCTGAATATTTATCCTTCCGAGCAATGCTAGTCCTCTTTCGAACTTGCTTCTCTTTTCGGGTTCTAAATTATATTTTCCCTGCAACATTTCGCCTATTTTTAGCAAATCTTTTTCTGATCCATTAAAAAGTTCAATTTCAAGTTCACTAATTGCTTCTCTACCTGCACTGGTAATTATTTCTCCATTGTCAATAGCAATTTCAAATATACTATCTCCTGTATCTACCCTAAATAATCGTCTTAAAACATTCATGCGCATCACTTCTTGCATTTTTTTGCCTTCAATTATCTTTAGTAGTTTCTTACCTATTGTGCTCTCGCCAAAAATCTCAGCCGATGGTTCTTCAGGGAAAAGACCTTCGCCCAAGTTAATATTAAGCTCCTCTCTCTTATGTAAAGCACCCTCACTACCTCCACGCCATTTTAGCGTTGCCATTAGTATATCGTCTTCTCGTCTGAGTCTATAAGCTATTCCATTATTTTGCAAGTCGCCATCTTCTGTATCGTAGTAGATTGCATTTAGAGTTTCCTTTTTCCTTGAACCCTTATCAATTATAGTTTCAAGTTCTTCGTCATTCCAAATCTTGCTTGCCGAGTTAGCATCGCTAATTGAGTATTTTAATTCTATTTCCATAATCACCCTTCTTTAATATGCGAACGCTCCTATGATACCATTTTTGTGGCAAAAATACAAGCAAATAACCAAAAAAGCAACCTTTAAGGTCGCTTAATTTGGTTATTATACTTAGTGGTTTTCTATCCGTTAATAATTACAGTTCCAGTTTTGCCCTCAAGAGCATCAATAGCTTTATCTAAAGAAGTAATTATTGCTTTTTTGTCTGGATTTGCCTTAACAAACTTCATTGCAGCTTGAACCTTTGGCAACATACTTCCAGGCGCAAAGTGTCCTTCTTCAATATATTGTTGTGCTTCTTCAAGTGTCAATGTTGCAAGATCTTTTTGTTCTGGTGTATTAAAGTTAATAGCAACCTTTTCAACTTCTGTCAATATCATTAGTACGTCTGCTGAAACAAGCTCTGCTAATAATTCTGCTGCAAAGTCCTTATCTATTACTGCTGGTACACCTTCTAGCGACCCATCTTCATGTTCGATAACAGGGATTCCGCCACCACCGCAAGTAATACAAATAGTGCTATCCCATAGAGTTTTAACTGCATCAATCTCTACAACCTTTTTCGGAATTGGTGAAGCAACTACTCTTCTGTAGCCTCTACCTGCATCTTCTTTCATTGTATAGCCTTTTTCTTCCATCAAAACTTTTGCTTCCTCTTCATTATAAAAAGGTCCTATTGGCTTAGTTGGATTCTTGAAACCTTGATCATCTTTGTCTACTACAACCTGAGTCGCAATAGTTGCTACTGCTAAATCTTTGCCCCTCTTTGTAAGTTCAAACTTAAGTGCTTGCTGCAAATGATATCCAATATATCCTTGTGACATCGCACCGCAAACATCAAATGGCATAGCCGGAGTAACATCCTTTGCTGTTTCTGATGCAAGCAAAATTCTGCCTACTTGTGGTCCGTTTCCATGTACTAATCCGATTTCATATCCTCTACAACTAATCTCCGCAATATGTTTACAAGTCATTTTTACAACTTCTAGCTGTGCCTCTGCTGTTGCTTCGCCTTTACCTGATTGTAACGCATTTCCACCTAAGGCTACTACGATTTTTTTTGTTTCACTCATTTTCTTTTCCTTCCCAATTTATACACTTTAACTACCTGGCAATTCATAATATGAACTACATTATATATTAATTTAAAGACTTATTTTTTTGCTTTAAATCATACCATTTTTATAATCTGGTTTTAAAAATTTTATTTACTGTCTTCTAAATGTTCCAGAACTATATCAACTATAATTTCCATTCCTTTTTTTATTTCTTCTTCATCTGAAAAAGAGTAATTTAATCTTATGTAATTTTCTTTTTTGCTTTTTTCAGGATAAAATACTTCTCCAGGCATTAATGACACCCCTCGCTTTTCCCCATTCTTAACAAGTTCATTAACATTAATGTTTTCAGGAAAATTACACCAAATATAAACTCCACCTTTGGGCTTGTAATAAGTGATTCCATATTCTCTTAATTTCTCCAAATATGAACACATCAAATCCCTTCTGCTTCTATATATTCTTTTAAACTCTTCTATCTTTTTATAAAAAATATCACTTTCTAAAAAGTATTTTAGTAGATTTTGTGTAAGCCAATCTAAGCTGACTAGTCTAATTGAAACTAGATAACTCAATCCTTCTATGATTTCTTTTGATGCTGCAACAGAAGCTATACCTATTCCTGGCACAAATGACAATGAAAAATTATATATATATATTACATTATTCCCCGTATCTAAAGATTTCAGGCTAGGTATCTTCTTTGCTTCAAATGTTAATTCAGATGCCTCATCGTCTTCAATAATTGGAAGTTCATATCTATATGACAACTCCAATATTTCCTTTCGTCTTTTTGTTGACAAAACTGTCCCTCTCGGATCACTAAAGCTTGAATTTACATAAATAAATTTCGGATTATATTTTTGTATTAGTGGCTCCATATTTTCACAAATCATACCGTCCTTGTCAACTGGTACAGTTATAATTATTCCTCCCGCAAGTTTAATAGCCCTGCTAACGTCAGGAGAAATAGTCGCTTCTGTAATAACTCTATCTCCATCCTTTATAAGTAAAGCTATTAAATAATCTATCGCCTGGTTAGATTCACCTAAAACTTGTATGTGCTCCTCATCAGCGACAATTCCCTTTTTCCTAAAAAAAACGGAAAGCATTCTCCTAAGATCCAAATCCCCTTGATATGGACTGTAAAAAAAGCCTTCCTTGATGCCTTGCACCATAATGCTATTCATCGCCTCTGATAGGTTTTCATTAGTGTAAACACCAAGAGAGGAAATGCCTCCTGCAAAGGAGATATTTCCTTTTTCGTATGATTTAGAGAACAGTTTGTCAAAAGATGCTTCTTGATTTACATATTCTGCCTTAATAACGTTCTCCCATACTACACTTTTATTTGTTTCTGTCTGGTATTTATTGTTTTGATAATCAACTTCATAAGAAACCCCGTGTACAGTTTTTAGAAGTCCTATATCTTTTAAAAATTTATAGCTCTTAGATATAGTATTTCTATGAACATCAAGCTTCCTTGACAATTCCCTTTCGGAAGCCAAAGTAAATCCATGTGGGTATTCACCCATTATTATTTTGCTCTTGATTTGATCAACAATTTGCATATAAATTGGTGTTCTACTACTTTTATCTAATTCTATATTCATTATTTTCTTTCTCCATGATACTGGTAGTAACAAACTTCCAGTCTACCATTATAAAGTTTCCTTCTTCTATCTGCTGGTCTATTCATAGCTCTTTCTTCTGCTTGTTTATCACTTGTAATCATAAACAAGGACCAATCTTTGTTGTTATCAAAGAATTTGTAAATCCCATTGTAAATCTCCGCTATGCTCTTATGGTCACCAATTCTCTCCCCATACGGAGGATTCGTAATTATTACCCCATTTTTGCCTGATGCCTTTAGATCTTTTACATCTTGCACTTCAAATTTTATACATTCTTCAACACCAGCTTCAAGTGCATTTTCCTTTGCTGCCTCAATTGCTGCCTTGTTAATATCATACCCTGTAATGTCTAGTTTTAAATCATAATCTATTTTTTCGTATGCTAATTTACGTTCTTCCTTCCAAAGCTTGCTATCAATCCAGTGCCACGCCTCTGCTGCAAACTTACGATTTAACCCTGGAGCAACGTTCATTTCAATCATAGCCGCTTCAATGGGAATTGTTCCAGATCCACAACATGGGTCGATAAGAATTCTATCCTTTTTGTAAAATGATAATTGTACCAAAGCTGCCGCTAAAGTTTCCTTCATTGGTGCTGCAACATCTGCAACTCTGTAACCTCTCTTGTGCAGTCCCACACCTGAAGTATCTACAGTTACTGTAACATTGTCCTTTAGAATTGATACTTTAATTTTGTATTCTGCACCAGTCTCTTCAAATTGACTAATTCTGTAAAACTCAGCTAATCTTGTAACAATTGCCTTTTTGGTAATACTTTGGCAAGTTGGAACACTATGTAACTTTGATTTTACTGATGATCCATTTACAATAATTTTGCCATCTAGAGGTATTAATTCTTCCCATGGGTATCCTTTAACCATCTGAAATAATTCTTCAAACTCAAATGCCTTAAATTCTGCAATTTTTAGTAAAACACGATCGGCTGTTCTAAGCCAAAGGTTACTCCTAACAATACCTCGTTCATCGGCTAGATAAGTAATTTTACCATCTTCAACTTTTACAATTTCATATCCTAAATTTTGAATTTCTCTTTTTGCTACTGCCTCTAAACCAAAGGTAGTTGTTGCTATTAATTCTATTCTCATTTGTATCTCCTTAAAAATTGGCTATCTCATGATGAGATAGCCAAAAACATTATCTGTATTTTTTTCTTCTATTAACACCACTTTTTTGGATAATGTCAATATTTTCAAGCGCTTTACCTGTACCAATAGCAACACAGTCAGTTGGGTTCTCTGCAATATGAACCTCAATACCTGTTCTCTGTTTAATTCTCTTGTCAATGCCATAAAGCAATGCACCGCCACCTGTAATGTAAATTCCTCCATTACTAATATCAGCTGCAAGTTCTGGTGGAGTTCTCTCAAGTACACCATGAACTGCCTCACAGATAGACTGAAGTGGTTCGTCTAAAGCCTCAATCATTTCGCTACTTGTAATTTCAATATCCCTTGGTAACCCTGTAACAAGATCTCTACCACTACAAATATAAGAAACCTCTTCCTCTCTTGGAAAAGCAGTACCCACTTCTTTTTTCAATGTTTCAGCCATTCTCTCACCGATATACAGCTTATGTTTCTTGCGCATATATTTAATAATAGCTTCATCTAATCTGTCTCCTGCAACTTTTAGTGAAGTGCTTGCAACAATTCCTCCAAGAGAAATAACCGCAACATCAGAAGTTCCACCACCAATGTCTATAATTAAAACGCCTTCTGGCTTAGCAATATCAAGGCCAGCTCCAATTGCTGCAGCAACTGGTTCTTCCATTAAGAAAACGTCTTTGCCACCTGCTTGTGCAGCCGCTTCTCTAACAGCTCTTTTTTCAACTTCTGTAACACCAGATGGAACACAAACCATAATTCTTGGTCTAAAGAATCTGCCGCCTCCACAAGTTTTTTTGATAAAATATTTAAGCATTCTTTCTGTAACATCATAGTCAGAAATAACACCATCTCTTAGTGGTCTAAGCGCAACAATATTTGCTGGAGTTCTTCCAAGCATTTCCTTTGCCTCTTGACCAACGGCAAGAATTTCATCAGTTTCATCGTCTACTGCAACAACTGATGGTTCATCTAGCACGATTCCCTTGCCCTTAATATATACGAGAACGTTTGCGGTTCCCAAATCGATACCAACTTCTTCTGTGAAAGCCATTGTAATTCCTCCTTAATAATCTATCTAAATCTATAATAAAGTTCCTAATATTTATTTCTAATCTCGCTAAAATATTATATATAAAAAATGCACAAAAAACAACCTTTTTATGCTACAAATATGTGTTATAATGAATTATTACAATATATTTATATTTTGAGGAGGATGGAAATGATATACCTAAAGAATGATTATAGCAAAGGTGCACACCCTAAAATTATGGAAGCACTATTAGACACTAACATGGAAAACACTGATGGTTATGGTAAGGATAAATTTTGCGAAGCAGCTTCTGATACAATCAGAGACATGATTGCTTGTCCAAGTGCTGATGTTCACTTATTGATGGCTGGTACTCAAACTAATTTGACTGGGCTATCATCAATATTAAGACCTCACGAAGCTGTTATTTCTGCATTCACTGGTCATATTTGTGTTCATGAAGCTGGCGCAATTGAAGCAACTGGGCACAAAATAATTCACCTTCCATCTCCTGATGGTAAAATTTTGCCAGAACAAATTGATGCTGTAATGGAAGAACATGACGATGAGCATTACGTTGTTCCTCGAGTTGTTTTCATTTCAAACCTTACAGAAACAGGTATGATTTACACAAAAGCAGAGCTAATTGCTCTTCGTGAATCTTGCGATAAACATAATCTATTATTATATATGGACGGCGCAAGGCTTGCTATGGCTCTAACACAAAAAGATAACGATGTTGATATTACAGATTTAGCCAAATTAACAGATATATTCTACATTGGAGGAACTAAATGTGGTATCTTATTTGGCGAAGCTCTTGTTATTGTAAATGACGATCTAAAAAAGGATTTTAGAAGACTTATGAAACAAAGAGGTGCAGTTCTAGCAAAAGGTCGCCTACTTGGTGTTCAATTTAGTGCAATTTTTGAAGATGATCTTTACTTCACCCTTGGCAAAAATGCCAATGATTTAGCTGATAAACTCATTGATGGAATCAAATCTCGTGGATATGAATTTGCAAATCCACCTTGTAGTAACTTAGTTTTCCCTATTTTTCCAAATGAATTAATAGAAAAACTTAGAGAAAAGGTAATGTTTGAAGGTTGGTTAAAAAATAATGACGGAACATCTTCAATCAGGCTTGTTACTTCTTGGAGTACTACCGAAGATGAAATAAAGGAGTTCCTAAACTTAATTTAATAAATATCAAAAACCTGCTGTGTGTAAACATAGCAGGTTCTTTTTATGTATAGTTTTATAAATTTAATAAATAGTCGCCGTCTTTGATCTTACCCATTTTTCTAAGGCCTTTATCAAAAATTAACGAAAGTATTATTGGCAACATTATTTGTAATACAAGTACCTTCATTAAAACTGGTATAGTAAATCCCATATCTGTAAATGTTCCAATCTGTCCTACAAATCCAGATGTACCCATTCCAGCGCCCATTGCATTATTAGTCATTTTGAAAACACATGTGCTAATTGGTCCAATAATCGCACCAGCTAACGTAGGTGGCAACAATATCCATGGATTTTTGAATATATTTGAAATCTGTAGCATTGAAGTTCCTATTCCTTGAGCAACTAATCCGCCAATGCCATTGTCCTTAAAACTAATTACTGCAAATCCTACCATTTGAGCACAACATCCTACTGTTGCTGCTCCTGCTGCAAGTCCTGACAAATCAAACATAATACAAAGTGCCGCACTTGAAATTGGTGCTGTAAGAGCTAATCCAACTACTACCGCAATGAATATACCAAAGAAAAATGGTTGCCATTCAGTTGCTGTTACAATTGCCCCTCCAAGTCCAGTCATCAGTTTACCAATTATTGGCCCAATTAGTATTGCAGAAATTGATCCTCCCAAAATAGTTAAGGCTGGCGTAACTATTATATCTACTTTAGTCTCTTTTGAAATTGCTTTACCTAGTTCTGCTCCTATTGCTACAGCTATGAATGATCCTGCAGGACCTCCAAGCTCTGCGCCCATCATACCAGTTATTACACTAGCAAACATTACTAAAGGCGGTGCTTTAAGCCCCCAAGCAACAGCAACACCTATTGCTCCTCCCATAAAGCCCATAGCTTTTGTACCTGTAGTAACAAAAAAAGTCGATAGAGCATTTGCACCAACTATGTTAATTGATTGTTCACCTATTGTTTTGATAATTAGTCCGATTAGCAATGATGCAAATAAACCTAATGCCATTGCCGAAAGTCCATCTTGAAGATATCTCTTTGCAGAAAACTCGATATTTTTTCTCCTCAAAAAACTTTGCTGTTTTTCCATGTCTTGTCTCCTATTCTTAACTCAAATAAATAACTATCCTAGTGTATCAAATGTAAACTTATGTGTCAAGACACCTTTATTTTTTACATATTCTATGCT
>JAVWMQ010000027.1:0-23523 GCA_036637375.1 Anaerovoracaceae bacterium | reverse complement strand
TTCAAAATCCCGTGGTGGCAACACCGTATGGGTTCGACCCCCATCGCCGGCACCAACTCAAAAAGAAGGATGAAAGAGGAGGAGAAAAATGCGCTATTTAATGCAATTCGGACCTTTAGTGATTTTGTTAGTACTTATGTACTTTATACTAATTAGACCACAAAAGAAAAAAGAAAAAGAAGTTTCTGCAATGAGAAGCAGCCTAAATGTGGGTGATGAAATCGTTACAATTGGCGGTATATGTGGTAAGATTGTAAAAACTAAGGAAGACACAATTGTGATTCAGGTTGGTGCTGACAAGGTTAAATTCGAAATGATGAGATGGTCAGTTTCAAAAGTAGTTGCTTCAAGAAAGAAGCCAGCTAAAGAAGATTATGTTGAGGAAGAAACAGAAAAGAAAGCTCTACCTAAGAGAATGAAAAAAGCTGAACCAGTACAAGAAGTAAAAGTGGAAGAAACTACTGAAGAAGTAAAAACTGAAGATAAAGCAGAATAATTGATTATTTTAACAAGAAACTTTTAAGTTTCTTGTTTTGTTTTTTGTAATAATATTCTGTAACACCTTGATATTTCAGTGAAAAAAGGGTACAATGTAGTGTATTGCAAAAAAAAATAAAGGTGGTAAAAAAATGAACGAAAAAATGAAGAAAGTTATTGCTGTATTACTGTTAGTAATACTAGTAATTGGTTGGTATGCCATGATCAATGGTATTGGCAAAATGGACCCGCTTAAAGACAAGATTGAATTAGGTCTTGATATTAAGGGTGGTGTTTATGTAGTTATGGAAGCTAAAACAGACCTTAAAGGCGATAAGCTTACTGACTTAATGAACCAAACCAAAGAAGTTATTACTCGAAGAGTAGACCAAATGGGTGTTGCTAACGCTGATGTAAGGGTTGAAGGTAATAACAGGATTAGAGTTGAATTGCCAGGTGCAAAAAATGCAGAGGAAGCAATTTCACAAATCGGTAAGACTGCACAGTTGAAATTTACTTTAGCTGATGGAGGATTTGTTCTTGATGGTTCAGCTGTTAAAAACGCAACAATTGGACAAAGTCAAGAAGCAAGTGGATATGTTGTTGATCTTGAACTTAAACAAAATGGAGCAACTGCATTTGAACAGGCTACAAAGACTGCACTAGCTGGTGGAGTAACACCAACTATTAAAGATAGTAATGGAGAACTTGTTAGAGCAAACTCTATTGTTATATCACTTGACAATGAAGTTATTTCAGCACCTGGAGTAAGTTCAGTAATTAGTGGTGGTAAGTGTGAAATTTCTGGATCATTTACAAAAGAATCAGCTACTCAGTTAGCAGCCTTAATAAGAGGCGGTGCGTTACCAGCACCATTAGAAGAAGTAACATCATCTGTACAAACTGCAAAAATTGGTATTGATGCTTTTACAGACAGTGTTACAGCAGGAATAATTGGTGTTGCAATTATCTTTATAATAATGCTAGTTGGCTATAGAATCATGGGAGTTGCAGCTAATGTTGCACTTGCTATGTATATATTATTAATTTTAATTGTAATGGGAGCAATGGGAAGTGTTCTTACACTGCCGGGAATTGCAGGTATTATTCTGTCTGTTGGTATGGCAGTTGACGCTAACGTAGTAATATTTACTAGAATTAAAGAAGAAATTATAGCAGGTAAAAGCATACGAGTTGCTGTGCAAACCGGTTTTAAAAGAGCTATGAGTACAGTTATTGACTCACAAGTTACAACACTTATTGCGGCTGTAATATTATATGAAATCGGATCAAGTGCAGTAAAAGGATTTGCTTGGACACTTATGATTGGTATCTTTGCAAGCATTCTTACAGCAGTAATTGTTACTCAGTTGTATTTATCAATTATTGCTAACACTAAAGCTTTTGCAAAGAAATCTTACTTCGGAGTAAAAGAAGATAACACAGCACATTTCCAGATAAAAAAACAGTTTAAATTTATTGAAAAAAGAAAAATATACTACATCGTAAGTATTGTTATAATTGTTATCGGATTAGTATTCTCAATGGTTAGAGGATTTAACTATGGTATTGACTTTACTGGCGGTACTATGATGCAAGTAGACTTAAATAAGCAGGTTGCAGTTGAAGAAATAGAAGATGTTTTAGCTAAGCATGATGTAACTGCTGAAATTGTATATAGTGGTGCAGAAAAAGAAGAAGTAATCATTAAAACTGTAAAAGCCTTAGGAAACGTTGAAAGAAATGCTGTATTAAATGACTTACAAAAAGAATTCAAATTTGCAGATAGTGATATTTTGGCTACTGAATTATTTGGACCAGCAGTAGGTAAAGAATTAAAACAAAATGCATTTAAAGCGGTATTGCTAGCGGCACTAGGTATGTTTATCTATATTAGATTAAGATTTAAAGAATGGAAGTTCGGTTCAGCGGCACTACTTGGAGTACTTCATGATGTTCTAATCGTATTAACATTCTACGCAGTATTCAATGTTACTATTAACAATCCATTTATTGCAGGTATTTTGACAGTAGTTGGATATTCCATAAATGATACAATCGTAATCTTTGACAGAATTAGAGAAAACAATAGATTTGCGCGTAAGGGCGAAAAAATGGAGTTAATTAACAGAAGTATTAACCAAACATTATCTCGTTCAATTATGACAACAGCAACTACTGTAGTTGTAATGATACCTTTGTATATACTAACATCATCAACTTTAAGAGAGTTTATATTACCTCTAATGATTGGTGTATTTGTAGGATGCTTATCTTCAATATTTGTTTGTAGCCCTCTTTACTATGAGTTTTCATCAAGAAAAGGTGGATCTAAATATGAAAAGCAGCTGGCAGAAGCTGAGAAAAGACAGAAAAGAGAATCAAAACAAGAGAATCCTAAAGAATTAGAAAAAAAGGGTCACAAAAAAGGCACAAGAGCTGAAAGAAAAAAAGAACAGTAATGGTAGTAAGGGAACAAAATGGAAAGTAGACAAGAATTTTTAGAGAATATTTTAGAAATAAATCCAAAATATGATGCTGAATTGCTAGGAAGGGCATATGATGTTGCTTCTGCCATGCATGAAGGGCAATTGAGAAAGTCTGGAGAACCATATCTAATTCATCCAATTGCAGTAGTGAAGATACTTGCAGAGCTTGGAATGGATGATGATACTTTGGTTGCTGGTCTACTTCATGATGTTGTCGAAGATACAGAATATACAAAAGAACAGTTGATTGAAGAGTTTGGTGATGAAGTAGGGCTATTAGTTGATGGAGTTACCAAACTTGGATCTCTTGTTTTTGAAAATAAAGAAGAACGTCAGGCTGAGAATTTAAGGCGAATGTTCCTTGCTATGTCAAAGGACATTAGGGTTTTAATAATTAAATTGGCAGATAGACTTCACAATCTTCGTACAATAAATTATATGAGCGAAAACAAGATTAAAGAGAAGTGCAATGAAACTTTAGATATTTATGCACCTTTGGCTAGTAGACTTGGTATATATTCAATGAAGTTTGAACTTGAGGATATTTCATTAAAATATCTTTATCCAGAAGCATACAAAGAATTATCTGAAAAAGTAGCGGCTAGAAAAGAGGAACGCAAGGAAAACGTTGAAGTGATCATCCATGAAATTAAAGAAGCTTTAGATGACTTTGATTTAGAGTATGAAATTTCTGGACGTACAAAGCATTTTTATAGTATCTTCCGTAAAATGAAATTCCAAAACAAGCAAATTGAAGAAATATTTGATTTGACTGCAGTGAGAATAATTGTCGATAGTGTTAAGGATTGCTATTCAGTTCTTGGTATTGTTCATACTATGTGGACACCAATACCAGGAAGATTCAAAGATTATATAGCAATGCCAAAACCAAATAGATATCAATCTATACATACAACAGTTATTGGTGATACTGGTTCACCTTTTGAAATTCAAATTAGAACTACTGAAATGCATAGGATTGCGGAATATGGTATTGCAGCACACTGGAAATACAAAGAAGGTGTGTCAGCTGAAAAAGAAGAAGTAAAACTTGCATGGTTAAGACAGTCGCTAGAATGGCAAAAAGAAATGGATAATCCAACAGAGTTTCTTGAAACTTTAAAAGTGGATTTATTTGAGAATCAAGTTTTTGTATTCACTCCTAGAGGAGAAGTTATAGAACTTCCGGCAGGAGCGACACCCCTAGATTTTGCATTTAAAATTCATACTGAAGTTGGTGCTAAGTGTGTAGGAGCAAAAATTAATGGCAAGATGGTAACAATTGATCATACCCTTGAGAATGGTGATATTATCGAAATTGTTACTTCTGCTAATTCAAGAGGTCCAAATATTGACTGGCTAAAGATTGCAAAGAGTAGTACTGCAAGAACTAAAATTAGACAATGGCTTAAAAAGGAAAATAAAACAGATGAAATCGATAAGGGCAAAGTAATTATTGATAAGTATGTTAGGAAAAAAGGATATGAGCCAAAAGAAGTTTTGAAAAATTCATACATTTCCAAAACAGTAAAAGAACTTGGTATGAGAGATACTGATGAACTTTATACACAATTATCTAATGGGGGTACGCTTGTAAGTAAAATTGCAGGGGTGTTGTTTGCGTTATATAATAACGATAAGAATGAAGAAAAGAAAAAAGAAGAAAACACTATAGAAAGCTTTGCAGTTAAAGATACTAGCAAGAACAAAAATAAAGGGACAGCCTCAAGCAATGGTATTATTGTAAAAGGTGTTGACGGACTTTTGGCAAGAGTATCTAAATGCTGTAATCCTGTACCAGGAGATGAAATCATTGGTTATATAACAAAGGGCAGAGGTGTTTCGGTACATAGAAAAGATTGTCCTAATATGGTAAGTTTGCCAGAGCACGAAAAGGAAAGATTTATAAGTGTTGAATGGGATACTTCTAGAAACAAGACATATGATGCTGGAATAACAGTTGTTGCAGAGGATAGAAAAGGTTTATTTGCTGATTTATCTAAAACATGCGACAATATGGATGCGCATATTACAGGAGTAAATGCAAAGATAGGTCAAGATAATGTTACAACTGTAATGCTAACTTTAGCAATTTCAAATACAGGACAAATCGGAAAGATTATGTTAGCATTAAAAAGTGTACCTGGAGTTTTTGAAGTATATAGAAGTAAAGTATAGGAGTAAAATATGAAAGTTAGAAATATTGGAACAGGGCCTTTGATGGTTAATACATATTTGGCTTATGATGAAGATACAAAAAAAGGATTTATTGTTGATCCAGGTGGATACAGCAAGGATTTAGAACTATTTATAGCAAAGGAAAATATTGAAATAGAATATATAATTTTAACTCATGGACATGGAGATCATATTGGTGGTGTTTTTGAGCATCTAAATGATCATTCTAATGCAAAAGTTGTTGCATCAGTTGATGAAGTTCCAATGCTTGTAGACCCAAATTCAAACATGACTACACAGACACATGGTAGAGCAATATCAATCAAACCAGACATAGAAGTTTGGGATGGCGAGACTATGATGGTAGGGAATATGGAGTTAAAGTTCATAATGACGCCTGGACATTCTCCAGGTGGAATGTGTATTCTAGTTGATAAAGTTTTATTTTGCGGAGACACTCTGTTTAGAGATTCAATTGGGAGAACTGATTTCCAGGGAGGATCATTTAAAGAACTAAAAGAAAGTATACATAGTAAACTTTTTGTTTTGGATCCAGACACTCAAGTTTTACCAGGTCATATGGGACCAACAACTATTGGTCATGAAAAGGAGAATAACCCGTTTGTTTAAAATCTGTTTGAAAAATGTACATAATTACCATGAATACGAAGAATTAATTAAAGTTTTTTTATCCAAAGATGATTTTGAAATAACATCAGATGAAAAAGATTGTGATTTTATTTTTTATAGTAACCAAGATAAGAATGTCTTAAAAAAAGAAATTTATGAGGCGCTCTCTTTAGAAACCAAAAAATTACCACCTTGGGGAATAATTACTGGTATAAGACCAGTTAAACTGTTTGGTGAACTAGTAAAAAATGAAGGCAACATTGATTTGGCAAAAAAGAAGTTTAGAGAATACTACTTAGTAAATGAAAATAAAATAAATACGACTAGTCAAATGTATGTTTTTCAACAGGAGATATTTAAAGAACCAGAAGTGAAGTCTATAGGGCTTTATGTTAGTATACCATTTTGCCCTACTAGATGTCATTATTGCTCTTTTCCTTCAAACCAGGTGAAGGACGAGGAAATAGAAAGATATTTAGGAGCGTTGCACAAGGAAATAGATTTTGTTGGCGAAGAAATGAAGAAAAAAGGAATGTTTGCTGAATCTATTTATATTGGTGGTGGAACGCCTACAACGTTAAACGAAGAACAAATAAAAGAATTGTCAAGTCATTTAATGAGTGCTTTTGGCAATGAAAAACTTATTGAATTTACACTTGAGGCTGGTAGACCGGACACAATTACTAAAGGTAAACTTGTTAATGCAAAGGTATGTGGAGTTGATAGAATTAGTATTAATCCACAAACAATGAAAGATGAAACATTAGAATTAGTCGGTAGAAACCATGATAGTGAACAAATTAAGAGAAGCTTTGAAGTTGCAAAAGAAGTTGGAGATTTAAAAATAAATGCAGACTTAATTGCAGGGCTTCCAAAGGAAAATTTAGAGGATTTTAAAAACTCATTAGAAGAAGTAATTAATCTTAACCCAGACAATATAACTGTGCATACTTTAGCAATTAAGCGTGCATCTAAATTGGTTGAGATTGACAAAAGCTTTCATTATAAACAAGCACAAATAGTTAGGGAAATGCTTGATTATGCTGAAGCTAGACTTATAAAGGATAATTACATACCATACTATTTATATAGACAAAAGCAGATGGCAGGGTCTTTAGAAAATATTGGATATGCAAAAAAAGGGACTGAAGGACTCTATAATGCTAGAATTATGGAGGAACATCAAACCATAATTGCACTTGGTGCTGGGGGAATAACTAAAGTTTTCTTTAAAGATGAAAACCGGTTAGAACGAGTTCCAAATGTAACTAATTATGAAATTTACATTTCACGTATTGATGAAATGCTTGATAGAAAAAGAAAACAATTATTTAAGGAGGTAGAGTGATGTTAACAATTGCACCAAAAGGTACAAAGGATATGCTGCCAAGTGAGGCATATAAGTGGCATTTTATTGAGAAGGCTTTTGCTGATGTTTGCCAAAAATATGGGTTTAAGGAAATTAGAACACCTATATTCGAACATACAGAGCTTTTTGTAAGAGGTGTTGGGGATACTACTGACATAGTACAAAAAGAAATGTATACGTGGGAACAAGCAAAGAGAAGTCTTACGCTTAGACCAGAAGGAACGTCTGCAGTTGTTCGTGCTATAGGAGAGCATAAGATATATGCAGATCCACAGCCAACAAAGCTTTATTATAACATTCCTTGTTTTAGATATGAAAAACCACAATCAGGAAGATTAAGACAATTCCACCAATTCGGTGTTGAAGTTTTTGGTACAAATAATATGATGGCAGATGCTGAGGTAATAGCTTTGGCTTATGATTTTATCAATGGGCTTGGTATCAAAGATGTAGAGCTACAAATTAATAGCATTGGTTGTCCAAATTGTAGAGAAGCACATAGAGCAGCTTTGAGAGAATTCTTGAAGCCAAATTTAGAAGAATTTTGCGATACATGCAAAGATAGATATGATAGAAATCCTTTAAGAATGCTAGATTGTAAGTCTCCTGTATGTCAGGAACTTGTAAAAGGTGCACCTACAATGTTAGATTACCTTTGTGATGACTGTAAAACTGCATTTGAAGATTTAAAAAGCAATTTAACGGCGTTAGAGATTGAATTTGTTGTAAATCCAGGAATTGTAAGAGGTCTTGATTATTACAATGCAACTGCATTTGAATTTGTAACAAATAGCATTGGGGCACAAGGAACTATCTGCGGAGGTGGCAGATATGATAATTTAAGTGAATCAATCGGAGGGCCACCTATTCCAGGCGTTGGATTTGGTCTAGGCAAAGAAAGATTATTATTAGTGTTAGAGGCTAATGGCATTGAAATACCAAACGAAGAGGGTATTAACACTTTAGTTGCATTTATGGGGGATAAGCCTAAGCATGCTGCACTTAAGCTGGTGAAAGAATTAAGAGCGGCTAATATAAATGTTGAAATTGACTGTTTAGCTAGAAATTTAAAAGGGCAGTTTAAATATGCTGATAGACTTGGAGCTAAGAATACAATAGTTATTGGCGAAAACGAACTTGAAGATGGTAAAGTTACTATAAAAAAGATGGAAACATCAGAACAAGTTATCGTAGATTTTAAACTAGAAAACATTATAGAAGAGATAAGAAAATAGGAGAAAACCATGGTATTTAAAAGAACACATATGTGTGGAACTTTAACTGGAGCAAATATTGGCGAAAGGGTTGTATTAAATGGATGGATTGCTAAGAGAAGAAATTTAGGCGGTCTAGTATTTTGTGATTTAAGGGATAAGACAGGTATTGTGCAGATAGTATTTGACGATAAAATTCCAAAAGAGCTTTTTGATGAAGCGGATAAGCTTCGTTCAGAATATGTTGTAGGAATTAAAGGTACAGTAAAAGAACGTCAATCAATTAATTCTGAACTTAAAACTGGAGATATTGAAATATTTGCAGATGAGTTGATAATCTATTCTGAAGCAGAAACACCACCAATTTATATTAAAGATGATGATAATGTAGATGACAATTTAAGATTGAAATATAGATACTTGGATTTACGTAAATTTAAAATGCAAGAAAATTTAAGATTTAGGCATAAATTGGCAAAACTAACTCGTGACTATTTCGATCAGAATGGGTTTACTGAGGTTGAAACACCAATGTTAATTAAACCTACGCCAGAAGGCGCTAGAGACTATCTGGTTCCAAGTAGAGTTAACCCAGGCAAGTTTTATGCATTACCACAGTCACCACAGATGTTCAAACAACTATTAATGGTAGGTGGGACAGACAGGTATATGCAAATTACTAAATGTTTTAGAGATGAAGATTTGAGAGCAGATAGACAACCAGAATTCACCCAGGTTGACTTAGAAATGTCTTTTGTTGATGTTGATGATATTATTGAGATGCAAGAAGGATATTTAAAAAAGGTATTTAAAGAGCTAATGGGTGTTGATATTAAACTTCCATTACCTAGAATCCCATACGATGAAGCAATGGAGAGATACGGAAGTGATAAGCCTGATACAAGATTTGGATTTGAATTAAAGCTTTTAAATGACCATGTTTCAAATAGTGAATTTAAGGTGTTTACTGATGCAATTGCAGAAGGTGGAGCAGTAAGGGGTATATGTATTACTGATGGAGCTGAAAGCTACACAAGAAAGAAAATAGATAAACTTACTGAAATATCTAAATCATACGGAGCAAAAGGCCTTGTTTGGATAAAAGTTGCTGATGAGATTACATCTTCAGTTAATAAGTTCTTTGATCAAGAACAATTAAAAGAACTTGTAGATGCTTTTGACGGCAAAGATGGGGATTTGATTCTAATTTGCTCAGGCACACATAAAGTGACTTATGATACATTAGGATTTTTGAGAAGACATATTGCAGGAGAAATGGGTCTACTTGATGATAAGAAGTATAATCTACTTTGGGTAGTTGATTTCCCTCTATATGAGAGAGATGAGGAAACTGGTAGTTACCATGCAATGCATCATCCATTTACATCACCGAAGTCAGAAGATGTTGAAAAGCTATTAACAGAGCCATATGCTGTAAAAGCTAACGCATATGATATTGTGCTAAATGGAGTTGAGTTAGGTGGAGGAAGTATCAGAATTCATGATAGAAAGCTTCAAGAAACTATGTTCAAAGTCCTTGGGCTTACAGAAGAAGAAATCGATGAAAAATTTGGATTCCTAGTTGAAGCATTTAAATATGGAGCACCTCCTCATGGTGGGATAGCTTACGGTCTTGACAGATTTGTAATGCTTCTAAGTGGACAAGATAGTATTAGAGAAGTTATTGCTTTTCCAAAAAATCAGGCAGCTCAATGTATGGTAAGTGAAGCACCAGGAGAAGCAACTGATGTGCAGCTTGAAGAGTTAGGTATCAAAAGAGGATAATTGTGAAAAAAATAGGTATTATAGGTGGATCTTTTGACCCAATACATATTGGGCATATAAATTTGGCACTGGATGCAAAAGAACAATGTGACCTTGATGAAGTTATATTTATGCCAGTAAAGTTACAGCCATTTAAAATTGATAAGGATATGGCAGACTCAAAAAGCAGAGTTGAAATGATAAGGCTGGCAATTAAAGACTATGATAGACTTGAGTTAAGTTTGCACGAAGTATTAAAAAAAGAGATCTCATATACATATAAAACGTTGGCAGAATTACATGAAATTTTTGGTGAAGAATGTAAAATATATTTTATATGCGGAACAGATTCATTTTTATCAATGCTAAAATGGAAAGAACATGAAAAATTGCTAACAAATAATAGTATAATTGTAGGTACAAGGCCTGGATACAAAGAGGAAGCAGTAAAAAAACTTATAAAAGAAATGGTTTTTAGATTTGACACAGAGATTATTAAGATTGATAATAAACAATATAATATTTCTGCTACTGAAATTAGAGAAAGATTAAAAAACAATGATCATATCTCGGATTTAGTTGTTAAAGATGTTGAAAGGTATATAAAAGATAATGGACTCTATAGTTAACCTAATTAAAAAAGAACTACCGCCCAAAAGGTTGGCACATACCTTTGGAGTAGCTGAAGCGGCAGAAAAACTGGCTCAAATATATGGAGCTGATATAAAAAAATGTAAAATTGCAGCATTATATCATGATATTTGCAAAACTAAATCAGTTGAAGAACTAGATTCTATGATTACAAGGTATGGTTTGCCTAACAAATATTTAGGTAAACCTAAGCTTGCTCATAGCAAGGTAGGCGCTGAAATGATAAGCAGAGAACTTGGAGTTTTGGATGAAGATATTATCAATGCAGTAAAGTACCATACAACAGGTAGAAAAAATATGTCACTAATTGAGAAAATCGTTTATTTGGCTGATATGATAGAAGAAAATAGAAATTTTAATGGCGTTGATGAATTACGAAGCTTGGCTTTGGTAGATATTGATCGAGCTTGCCTTAAATCGTTGAAGGACACAATTTCCATTCTGGAAAATCAAGGTAAAGAAATTGACGAAGACACAATTAGTGCGGTAAAATGGTTTGAAAAACAAATTAATATATTATAATGAGATGGAGGAAAATATGAATAGTAAAGATTATGCAGTATTAGCAGCGAAAACACTCGATAACAAAAAAGGTGATGATATTTTGGTCCTCGATATTGAGAATAGATCATCAATTGCTGACTATTTCATCCTCGCATCAGCATCTAACGAAAGACTGGTAGGAGCTTTGGTAGAACAAGTTGAAGATGAACTAGCAAAGGAAGGGCTGTTAGTTAAGAGTATTGACGGCAAAAAAGAATCAGGGTGGATACTAATGGATTATGGTGATTTAATCATTAGTGTTCTAACAGTTGAGATGAGAGAAAAGTATAATATTGAAAAAGTGTGGGCTGATTGTGATACACTTGTTTGGGAGGAATAATCATGAACGAAAGATATAATTTTGGAGAAATTGAAAAAAAATGGCAAAATAAATGGGAAAGCGAAAATTTATATAAGGTTAATGAAGATACAGATAAAGAAAAGTATTATGTTTTAGAAATGTTTCCGTACCCATCAGGCAAGTTACATATGGGGCATGTGAGAAACTATTCTATAGGAGATGTTATTGCTAGATTCAAGACTATGAAAGGCTTTAATGTTCTTCATCCAATGGGATATGATGCTTTTGGCTTGCCAGCAGAAAACGCAGCGATTAAAAATAATGTTGAACCAGCCCAGTGGACTTATGCAAATATGGCTGAAATGACAGAGCAACTAAAGGAACTTGGGCTTTCTTATGATTGGGATAGACAGGTTGCTACTTGTGATCCAGAATATTATAGATGGATGCAGTGGATTTTTATAGAATTTTATAAAAAAGGATTAGCATACAAAAAAGAAAACCCAGTAAACTGGTGTCCAAGCTGTCAAACTGTTCTAGCAAACGAGCAGGTTGTTGATGGTGCATGTGAAAGATGTGGAACTTTAGTAGGGAAGAAAAATCTTTCTCAATGGTACTTTAAAATTACAGATTATGCTGATAGATTACTAAATAATTTAGAAGAATTAGAAGGATGGCCAAGTAAGGTTAAAACAATGCAAAAAAACTGGATTGGAAAAAGTGTTGGTGCAGAAGTTACTTTTGCTATTGATGGTTTTGACAAAGGGTTAGATGTATTTACAACAAGACCAGATACTTTGTATGGGGTTACATACATGGTACTTGCACCTGAACATCCTTATGTTGATGAACTTGTTTCTGGAACAGAATTTGAAAAAGATGTTAAAGAATATTTAGATAAAGTTCAACATATGTCAGATATAGAAAGAACTAGCACTACAAACGAAAAAACTGGAGTTTTCCTTGGTAAATATGCTATAAATCCAGTAAATGATAAAAAAGTTCCTATCTATATTTCAGACTATGTATTAATGGGATATGGTACTGGTGCAATCATGGCGGTACCTGCACATGACCAAAGAGACTTTGAATTTGCAAAGAAATTTGATTTAGAAATAATTCCTGTAGTAGATACAAACAATCCAGAGATTGATGTAACAAATCTTACAGAAGCTTTTGTTGCAGAAGGAAATATGATTAACTCTGAAATGTTTACAGGAATGAATAACAAAGAAGCAATTACAAAAATTATTGAATTCCTAGAAGAAAAGAAAATAGGGAAAAAGTCAATTAATTATAGATTAAGAGATTGGCTTATTTCACGACAGAGATATTGGGGTACACCTATTCCAATGATTTATTGTGATGTTTGTGGTTGGGTTCCAGAAAAAGAAGAAAATTTACCAGTTGAACTGCCTACAGATGTTGAATTTACAGGCAAAGGAGAATCGCCACTTGCAACAAGTAAAACTTTTGCTGATACAAAATGCCCAGTTTGTGGTAAAGATGCAAAGAGAGAACTTGATACTATGGATACTTTCTTAGATTCTAGTTGGTATTTCCTAAGATTTTGCGATGCAAAAAACGACAAAGAAGCATTTAACATAGAAAAAACAAAGTATTGGATGAATGTCGATCAGTACATTGGCGGAGTTGAGCATGCGATACTTCACTTAATGTATGCTAGATTCTTCCAGATGGCATTAAATGACTGTGGTTATGTTGTTGGAGATGAGCCATTTAAGAACCTACTTACTCAAGGTATGGTAATTAAAGATGGCAAAAAAATGAGTAAATCAATTGGTAATGTAGTAAGCCCAGCTGCTATTATTGAAAAATACGGTGCGGATACTGCAAGATTATTTATTTTATTTGCAGCTCCACCAGAAAGAGAATTAGACTGGTCTGATGCTGGAGTAGAGGGAAGCTTTAGATTTATTAATAGAGTTTATAAAATGGTATTTGAGGCTATTAACAAATATGGAAATGGACCAAAAGAATATACATTAAATAATAAAGAAGATAAAAACTTAGCTTATGTTTTGAACAGTACTATTAAAAAGGTTACTGAGGATGTGGGTGAAAGGTTTAACTTCAATACTGCAATTAGTTCTATAATGGAATTAGTTAATGAAATGTACAAATATAAAGAAAAGGAGGATTTAAATGTAAACCTATTTAGATATGCAATAGAGACTGTAGTTGTGCTACTGGCTCCATTTGTGCCACACGTTTGTGAGGAAATGTGGCAGTATCTAAATAAAGACGGCTCAGTTCATAAGGAAACTTGGCCAAGTGTAGATGAAAGTGCGTTAGTAAAAGATACAGTTGAAATTGTTTTACAAATCAATGGTAAGGTAAAAGAAAAACTAGATGTTGCAAGCGGACTTTCTAAGGATGAATTGGAAAAAATAGCTATGGAGGACGAAACGGTCAAGGAACTAATAGAAGGCAAAAATGTTGTTAAAATTATTGCAGTTCCAAACAGACTAGTTAACATTGTAGTTAAATAAATCCAATTCTTGTTAAAGGACGGATTATGAATAACAATGAAATAGAAATTAAAAAAAATAACAATGGAGATAAAAGTAAGGCTCCAATAAAAAAGGTTCAAAAACTTAGAGTAATTCCTTTGGGCGGATTAAATGAAATAGGTAAGAATATTACAGTTTTTGAATTTGGCAACGATATTATTCTTGTTGACTGTGGGTTGAAGTTCCCAGACGACGATATGTTCGGAATAGATATTGTAATTCCAGATTTTTCTTACTTAAAGAAAAATGCAAAAAAAATAAGAGGACTTATAATAACTCATGGTCATGAGGATCATATTGGTGCAATACCTTATTTAGTTAAAGAATTAAATGTACCTATTTATGGTACTAAGCTACCAATAGGACTTATTAAAAATAAGTTTGAGGAGCATGGTATAAAAGGGAAACTACATAATATTAATGCAGGAGATAAAATTAAACTAGGTATATTTAAAATTGAAACTATAAGGACTACACACTCAATTGCAGACTCGATATGTTTATCAATTGATACTCCAGTTGGAAGAATTTTTCATACAGGAGATTTCAAAATAGATTATACTCCAGTTGATGGAGAACCTATTAATTTATCAAAATTTGCAGAAATTGGATCTAAGGGTGTTATGCTCTTAATGAGTGATAGTACAAATGCAACAAGACCAGGAACAACAAGATCGGAAAAAATTGTAGGCGAAGCATTAGAAGCTATTTTTAGAGGATCACGAAGCAGAATTATTGTTTCAACTTTCTCATCTAATGTTCATCGTATACAAAAAATTGTAGATAACGCTGTTAAGTTTAAAAGAAAAATTGCTTTTTCGGGAAGAAGTATGTTGAATGTTGTTTCTCTAGCAATTGAACTTGGATATTTAAAAATTCCAGCAAATACTATGATAGATATTAACAAAACTAGAAATATTCCAGACAAGGAGCTTGTGATTATTACAACGGGAAGTCAAGGTGAACCTATGTCAGCATTGACTAGAATGGCTAATTCTGAACATAGAGCAATACAAATCAAAAAAGGCGATGTTGTAATTCTATCATCTACACCAGTTCCAGGTAATGAAAAAATGGTATCAAATGTAGTAAATAAGCTAGTTGAAAAGGGTGCAAATGTAATATACTCTGATATAGCAGATACTCATGTATCAGGTCATGCTTGTAGTGATGAGCTTAAATTGGTACTATCATTAATTAAACCAAAATATTTTATGCCAGTTCATGGTGAATATAGGCATCTACAAGCACATGCAGAAATTGCTGCAGATTTAGGAACAGCTGCAAAGGATATTTTCATTTTAGACAATGGAGACGCTCTTGAATTTTCTAAGAAAGGTGCTGCACGCAAAAAGGCTATTACGTCAGCAGATGGTGTAATGGTAGATGGTTTAGGTGTTGGTGATGTAGGAAATATTGTATTAAGAGATAGAAGGCTATTATCTGAATCAGGATTAATAATTGTTGTTACGGCTATAGACAACGCTACAGGACAAATAATATCAGGTCCAGACATTATTTCTAGAGGGTTTGTTTATGTTAGAGAAAACGAGAACTTAATAAGCGAAGCTACTCGAATCGCACGAGATTCAATTGAAGAAGGCCTACAGAACAGAAAAGGTAGGAATAGTGATTGGAATGGTCTAAAAAATGGGCTAAGAGATGATTTGAGAAAGTATATGTATAATAAGACAAAACGAAATCCGGTAATATTGCCGATTTTCATGGAGGTATAATAATGAATGTATATGAAGAAGCTCATAAACTTCAAAGAGCTATAAAAGAGTCAGATGAGTATATTAGATATATGGCTGCAAAGGATAAGCTTAGTGAAAAACCAGAGATAAAATCTATGATGGATGATTTTCAAAAAAAGCAGTTAGATTTACAGACAAGACAAATGCTTGGACAGGAAACAAGCGCAGATATGTTGGCTGAAGTATCAAAATTATCAGCTATTGTGATGCAGGATCCACTGGCAGCGGAATATTTACAATGTCAAATGAGATTTTCAATAATGGTTAAAGATGTATACGATATTCTTAACGAAGTTATAGGATTGACGCTTTAGTAATTGAGGTATTGGCAATTTAAAGCGATTTTGGTATAATATATACCGTACATAAAATAAATAGTTAGATAATCTATAGAAATGGAGAAAAATATATGATAAGTGCAGGAGATTTTAGAAAAGGTATTACATTTCAGTTAAATGGAGAACCGCATGTGGTTCTTGATTTTCAACACGTTAAACCAGGTAAGGGTGCAGCATTTGTGAGAACAAAATACAGAAACATCTTAACTGGGGCAACAAGAGAAGATGCATTTAACCCAAATGACAAATTCCCAAAAGCGCATATTGAGACTAAGCAGATGCAGTATTTATATGAAGATGGAGATTTATACTACTTTATGGATGGAGAAACTTACGAGCAGATTCCTATTCAAAAAGATAAGGTAGAAGAAGCAATGAAATATTTGAGAGAAAATGATGAAGCTACTATTAAATTCTACAATAATGCTCCTTTCCTAGTTGAAGCTCCAAACTTTGTTGACTTAAAGGTTATTGAGACAGAACCAGGAGTTAAAGGCGATACAGCAACTAATGTAACAAAGGCTGCAATTGTTGAAACTGGAGCAACTATTCAAGTTCCAATTTTCATTGAAGAAGGAGAAGTTATTCAGATTGATACAAGATCTGGTGACTACTTAGGAAGATCTAAATAATAATTACCTGATGGGGCGCAAGGTATTGCGTCCCATTTTGAGATAAGTGGAGGTATATATGAAAAAGGGAATATTGATTATAATTATTATATTGCTAGTTTGTGGCGGTGCGTTTTGGTATCTTTCTGGACCAGTTGATGGCAAAAATAACCAACTTCAGATTGTGCAAATTGAACAGGGGAGTGGCTCTAATGCAATTGCTGCAAAATTAAAAGAAGAAGGCTTGATTAGAAACACAATGATTTTTAAGATTAACTCTAAATTATTTGGTTATGATGGCAAATATAAGGCTGGTTCTTATGGTCTTAAAAAAAGTATGTCAATGAAAGAACAAATGCAATTAATTGTAGATGGAAAAACTACTGGCAAAATTTTTACTATTCCTGAAGGTAATTCAATTGAAAAGAATATAAAGATATTTGAATCAAAAGATATAATAACGAGCAAAGAGTTTTTAAATGAAGTTGCTAATGGTAAATTTGATTACGAATTTTTGAGGGATGCGCCAAAAGGAGCAACACGCTTAGAGGGGTTCTTGTACCCAGATCAATATCAAGTTAGCCTTGATCCAAGTGCTCATGAAGTAATTGATATTATGCTTAAACGTTTTGATAATATTTTTACAGAAGAATATTATAAAAAAGCTAAAGAATTAAATTTATCCGTTCATCAAGTTATGACGGTTGCTTCGATTGTTGAAAAAGAAGCAAGAACTGATGAGGACAAGGCAAAAGTTGCCAGTGTAATATATAATAGATTAAAGGTGAATATGCCACTTCAAATGGACTCAATACTTGCATATATACATAAAGAAGATAAAATTAAAGCAAGTCTTGAAGATACAAAAGTAGATTCAAAATATAATCCGTATAAGAATAAAGGCTTGCCACCAGGACCTATTTGTTCTCCAGGTAAAGCTTCAATTGAAGCTGCTTTAAACCCTGCAAAGTCTAAATATATTTATTTTGTAGCTAGCGAAAAACTTGATGGCACTAATGTATTTAGCGTTACATATGAAGAGTTTTTAAAAGACAAAGCAAAATTTGATAAAGCATACAAAGAGTATATAAAGAAAAACCCAGGCAAAAAATAGAGAGGAACAAATGAAAAACATTACAAATAAAAAGATAACAGATTACACAGATAGTTTATTTAAGGGATTAAATAAAAAGTTTAATGACCTTAGAATATATGCAGAAGAAAATAATATTCCAATAATACAAAAAGAAACAGAGAGTTTGTTGATAAGTATTTTGCAAATGACAAGACCTAAAAATGTTTTGGAGATTGGTACTGCAATAGGGTATTCGGCAAGCGTTATGGCAGAAATAATAAATGATGCCAAAATAATAACATTAGAACGAAGTGAATTTATGTATGATGCAGCTATCAAAAACATAGAGGACTTAGGTCATGATGAAAATATCGACATTATTTTTGGTGATGCAAGAGAGGAATTGGAGATACTTGCTCAGAATTCATCTAGTTTTGATCTAGTGTTTATTGATGCAGCCAAAAGTCACTATATGAAGTTTTGGGAAGAAATTAGAAAGATGACTAAATCTGGTTCTATAGTAATTTGTGATAATGTGCTACAAAGAGGTATGACGGTAGATTCTGTATATGATACCCATGATAAGCACCGCACAAATATAAAAAATATGAGAGAGTTTTTAGAGTATATTACATCTCTTGAAGATGTACACACTTCAATTCTTGCAGTTGGAGATGGTGTGAGTATTAGTTATATAAAATAAAAAGTGGTGGTAAAATAAATGAAAAAAATTGAATTATTAGCTCCAGCAGGAGATCTTGAAAAATTAAAAATAGCAATAGAATATGGTGCTGATGCTGTATACTTAGGCGGAGAAGTTTTTAGCCTTAGAGCAGGTGCTGGCAACTTCAGTAGAGAAGAAATGATTGAGGGAATAGAATATGTACACGCAAGAGGTAAAAAGTGCCATTTAGCATTGAATATTTTTCCACACAACTATGATATTGATGAATTAATAGCATACTTAGAGGACATTAAAGATCTAGGTATTGATGCTTTTATTGTATCTGATCCAGGAACGATTGCTCTTGTTATGGATATAATACCAAATGCTGAGGTTCATTTAAGTACTCAGGCTAATATGACAAACTACAAAACTGCAGAGTTTTGGAGCAAACAAGGAGTTAAGAGAGTAGTTTTGGCTAGAGAGTTAAGCCTAGATGAAATGATAACTATGCGAGAAAATATTCCGGCAGAGCTTGATACTGAGGCGTTTATGCATGGTGCAATGTGTATTTCGTATTCTGGTAGATGTCTTTTGAGTAATTTTATGATTCAAAGAGATGCTAATAGAGGCGAGTGTGCACATCCTTGTAGATGGAAATATAACTTAGTTGAAGAACAAAGACCAAATGAATATTACCCAGTATATGAAGACGAAAGAGGAACATATATTATGAACTCAAAAGATCTTTGTATGATTGAACATATTCCGGATCTAGTGAAGTCTGGGATATCATCTGCAAAAATTGAAGGAAGAATGAAGAGTGCGTTTTATGTAGCAACAGTTGTTTCTGTTTATAGAAAGGCATTGGATGCTTATTATAATGATCCACAAAATTATGAATTTAAACAGGAATGGATGACAGAGTTAAAAAAAGTTAGTCACAGGGAATTTACAACTGGATTCTATTATGATAAGGCTGATAATGAAGCGCAAAACTATAACACTAGTGCATATGAAAGGGAATATTCATTTGTAGGATTGGTTAAAGATTATGATCAGGAAACTCAAATCGCAATAGTTGAACAGAGAAATAAGATGGTACTTGGAGATGAAATTGAAGTATTTGGACCGTATACAGACTTTTTTACACAAAAATTATCTGTACTTCAGGATGAAGAAGGAAATGATATCGAGAGTGCACCACATCCACAGCAAATTTTGAGAATAAAGATGGACAAGCCAGTAGCTAAAAACTTTATTTTAAGAATGCGAAAGGAGAAATAAAATGAGCGATGCGCCGAGTCTTTCATTAATTATTGGTATTGAAATTATTGTAGCTGCTGTAATTCTATTTATATGTAGTTTGCTTTCGGCAGCACAAAAAGCCGTATACTCGGTTAATAGGAATATTATTAGAGAAATGGCGGAAGACGGGGATATTAGAGCAAAAAAAATATTGCTATTAATAGACAATCCATCAAAGCTTTTGGCGACAACTTTTGTAGCTTTAACCTTTTTTGGATTGCTTCTTGGTGAAATGATTGCAACTTCGTTTCAATTTGCATTGGGAGATTATCTAAATAGCAAGAATTTGCCGTATTCTGGGCAACTATCTATTTTATTTATTACTCTTATAGTTTCAATTTGGTTTCTTGTATTTGTAATTTTTTTGCCTAGGCAAATAGCTATAAAACATCCTGAAAAGGTATCTTTGAAGCTAATTGGATTTGTTAATGTATGTACAACTATATTATTGCCATTTGTTGTAATAATTAAGTTTTTTACAAACGTAATGTTGAAAATAGTAAGGCAAGGTACAGGCATTTACGATGAAAGCTTTTCAGAAGAAAATGTTATGTCAATGCTTGAGGTAGGGCAAGAAACAGGGGCCCTAAAAGAAGAAGGCAAAAAAATGATTAATTCTATTTTTGCCTTTGATGATAAATTGGCATATGAAGTAATGACGCCGAGAACTGATGTTTTTTCAATTGATATTCTTGATGAAACTGAAGAGTATATAGATGAGTTAATGGAATTAAGATACTCAAGGATTCCTGTTTATGAAGATGATAGTGATAATATTATTGGCATTTTAAATATTAAAGACTATCTTATTAAAGCTAGAGAAGATGGTTTTGAGAATGTGGACATCAAAAGTATTTTGCGTGATCCATTTTTGGTACCTGAAACAAAGAATATTGACTCATTATTTTTTGAGTTGCAAAAGACTAAACAGCATATTGCTATTTTAATTGATGAATATGGTGGATTTAGTGGAATTGTAACCATGGAAGATATAGTAGAAGAAGTTATGGGCGATATTGACGATGAGTATGATGAAGAAGAACATGACATTGAACAAATTGGAGAAAACAAGTATCTAATTGATGGATTCATGGATCTTGATGATGTAAATGAAAAACTGAACTTAAATTTAACATCGGAAACAAGTGAAACTGTGGGTGGCTTAATTATTGATATTTTGGGAGAAATCCCTCCAGATGATATGAGTGAAAAAATAATTGTAAATTATGAAAACCTGGAGTTTGTTGTTGAATCTGTGAAGGATAGAAGAATAGAAAGAGTAGTTTTAATAATAAATAAATTGTCTAATCTTAAAGAAGATGAGACGATAGATGAAGAAAAGGAAAAATAGAATTATATGAAAGTAGCATTTCACACATTAGGCTGCAAAGTCAATCAATACGAAACAGAAGCGATTAAAGAAAATTTTGTTAAAAATGGGTATAGTGTTGTAGGGGAGAATGATTTCTCAGATGTATATGTTATTAACACTTGCACTGTGACAAGCTTAGCTGACAGAAAGTCTAGGCAATATATACGAAAAATGAAAAAAATTAATCCAGAGAGCATTGTTGTTGTAACAGGTTGTTATGCTCAGGTTAATGGCGAGGAAGTTTCTGAAATAGAAGGGGTTGATATTGTTTGTGGTACAAATGAAAAGAGCAATATCCTTGAGTATGTAAGGAACTTTAAAGGACAAAAAGAACAACATATTTTATCGTACGATGAATTAAAAGTATATGATGAAACTGGAGTAATTACTTCTATGGAAAGCCGAACTAGAGCATACATCAAGATTCAAGAAGGATGTAATAGATTTTGTTCATATTGTATCATACCTTACGCAAGAGGACAGGTTAGAAGTAGAAGTACGAAAGATGTTATTTTAGAGGCGAAAACATTAATAGAAAAGGGTTTTAAAGAGATTATTTTGACTGGAATTAATACTGCATTATGCGAAAATCTTTACGAAATTTTAGAGGAACTAGAAAAAATTCAGGGCGACTTTAGAATTAGATTAAGCTCCTTAGAACCGACAGTTGTTAATAGTGATTATGTTAAAAGTTTGTTTAAGTTTGATAAGCTTTGTCATCATTTACACCTTTCAATGCAAAGTGGATCTGATAATATTCTAAAGGCGATGAACAGACGTTATGATAGGGAAGAATATTTAGAAATTGTAGAAACTTTAAGGGAATTTGATGAGGATTACGGAATTACGACAGACATAATAGTAGGATTTCCAGGTGAAACAGAAAAAGATTTTGAAGATTCACTAGAGATGATAAGTCGTGCAAATTTTGGGAAAGTTCATGCCTTTAAATATTCTATACGAAAAGGTACTGCGGCAGCTGATATGGACAACCAGAATTCTCCTGTAGTAAAAAAAGAAAGAAGTGAAAGACTTATTGCTAAAGGCGATAAAGTGGCAAGAAACTTTTTTGCTGGAAACATAGGTAAACATAGAAAGGTTTTATTTGAAGAATACTTAGAAGATGGTTTTTTGACAGGATACACAGATAATTATATTAAAGTATATTTGAAATGTGACGAAGAAACAGGAGCTAACCTAAAAAATCAAATAGTGCAAGTCCATATAAATGATGTGTATAGTGATGGGATAATGGTTTCGTTATGATAAATAAATTATGTAGACTTTTTTTACTAGTTATGTGCATTATGCTATTTATTACGGCGTGTGGAAGCAATGTAGGACAAAATAAAAGTTCAGATTTAATTAAAGATACACCAAGAATTTATAGGGAAATTTTGGCTGGATTTGAGGTTGAGGACTTAAATGGTAAAAAAGTTACTGACAAACTAATCAAAAATACAAAATATACTCTAGTTACTCTTTGGGGTACAGATTGCCAGGCTTGTATTAAACAAATGGAACCCCTTCAAAAAATTTATGAAAAATATAAAAGCGGGAATTTTGGAGTGTTGGGGATAATGATAGATAGTGTTGATGACTATGGTAAGATTGATTCGAAAAAAATAAGAGAAGGTCGAGAAATAATAAAAAAAGCTAAAGTTAATTATCAAAACATTACAATGCCTAATAGTGTAAAAGAAACTGTTTTAAAGGATATAATTAGTTTACCAGTTTGCTTTGTTGTAGATAATAAAGGCAATGTTGTCTCAGAAATTATTACAGGTTCATATGATTATAAGGCATGGGAGAAAATATTAGATGATATTATTGATTAATTAAAATCTTATGTTATACTTTTTATAAGTTTTATTTAATGGAAGGAGAGGAAAATGGAAAATTGTATATTTTGCAAAATAGCTAAAAAAGAAATACCTTCAAATATGGTTTATGAGGATGAACTTGTTTATTGTTTTCATGATTTAGAACCTCAAGCTCCAGTTCATGTTTTGTTGATTCCAAAGAAACATATAGAATCAACAGATGCTATTGAAGTGGAAGATTCCGAAATTCTTGGACACATGATGATCAAGATAAAGGATATAGCTGCGGAATTAGGACTAGATAATGGGTATAGAGTGGTAATTAACTGTGGTGAAGATGGTTTTCAGACGGTAAAACACCTACATTTTCATATTTTAGGAAAGAGGAAGTTGACATGGCCACCCGGTTGATAGTATAATGTAAC
>JAVWMQ010000026.1:3420-24898 GCA_036637375.1 Anaerovoracaceae bacterium | reverse complement strand
GCCCAGCGGGCTAATCAAAGTTCCCAACGTACCACCACCAAACAGAAGCAACACAAAAAAACTGCCAAAGGGCAGTTTTGCTTCATATAAATTAACATTATTAAAGTTAACAGGGATTTTTACTTTGTTTATCCATCAATTGAAGCATTTTTGATGTTTAGTATTTTTGCGTTTTTTATGTTTTTGAGGACATCGTCAGTTAATTCTGTTGTTGTTATGAACATTTGAATATCTGAAAGAGTTTCTATCAAAAAGTTTTGACGTGAACTATCTAGTTCAGACATTACATCGTCTAGTAGCAAAATAGGATTTTCGTTTTTTTCTTGTTTAATTAGCTCTATTTCTGCTAATTTTAGGGATAGAGCTGCGGTTCGTTGTTGCCCTTGGGAGCCATACTTACGACAGTCTATATTGTTAATTAAAATCTTTAAATCGTCCTTGTGAGGACCTCTACTTGTTGTCCTGTGACTTTTGTCCACATGCCTGTTAATAACTAATGTTTTTTGGAAGCTTTCTGTTAAGGCTTCAAGTGTCATTTCTATTGGAATATTAGGCATATAGCGGATTTCTAATTCTTCCTTGTTGCCTGTGATATTCTTGTGGATAACTTTGCTTATATCACTTAATTTTTTTATAAAATCCTTACGTTGAGATATTATTTTTGCACCATATTTTGCTAGTTCAATATCCCAAATTGTTAAAAATTCATCATCAATTTTATATCCTTTTAAGTAAGTATTTCTTTGTAACAGAACTTTTTTGTAATTACTTAAATTATCAAAATATGAAATTTTTAATTTGCAGAGTTCCCTATCTATGAAACTTCTGCGCCTTGACGGTTCGTCTTTGATTATCTTTAAATCTTCGGGACTGAATATTACAACATAAATATTTTCCATAAGTTGGCTAACTTTTTTGATAGATACTCCATCTACCTTAATTCCCTTTTTACCATCTTTATTTATTGCAATATCAATGTTTCCTGGTTCATCATCTTTCAAAAAATGTGTTGAAACACGACAAAACTCACTATTAAATTTGATTAATTCCTTGTCTTTGGAAGCACGAAATGATTTTCCAAAAGATGCTAGATAAATACTTTCTAATAGATTTGTTTTGCCTTGCCCGTTTGATCCTAATATTATGTTTGCTTTTTTATGAAAATCTACATGAATTTTGTTGTAATTTCTGTAGTTTTCCAAATCTACACTTAATATTTCCATATTAGCTTGATGTTATTCTAACTGGTAATATTAGATAAATAAATTGATTTCCTGTCACTGGTTTGATTAAACAAGGTGTAATACTTGTGTTTAATTCTAATAAAACACTTTCATCATCAACTGCTTTTAGTGCTTCTAGTAAGTACTTTGAGTTAAACCCTATTTCTAAATCTTCCCCTGTTTTTTCAACAATTATATCTTCTTTTACTGTTCCTTCTTCTGACCTTGAAGTTACGTTTAATAAATTACCTTCAATTGTACATTTAACTAAGTTGTTTTTACCTTCTTTGGCTAGTAATGAAGCTCTTTCGATTGCTGTCACTAACTCTGATCTATTTACAATCATTTTTGTTTTTGCATCTTTTGGTAAAATATCTCTATATTTAATAAAGTCACCTTCTATTACTCTTACAACAATTTTTGTATTATCTATAATTAATATTACTTTTTTGTCGCCTATTGTAATTTTTATATCTTCATTGCTATCTGTTTCAGATAAAATCTTATTTATTTCTCCTAATGTTTTACCAGAAATTATTATGTTTCCTGGTTTTTCATTTTTCATTTGCTCCATTGAAACAGCCATTCTAAATCCATCAAGTGCAACCATATTGAAGTTGTTTTCTTCTATTTCCATTAAAACACCAACAATTACACCTTTAGATTCATCTATACTTGCTGAGAAATACGTCTTTTTGATCATTTCTCTAAATATATCTTTGTCAAAACTTAGAGTTCCACTTATTTCTTTTATTTCTGCTATATTTGGAAACTCATCTGCACTTTGTCCAACTATGTTGAACTCAGAATTTAAACTTTTAATTGATAAATTACCATTAACAAGTTCAATTGATATTTCTTCATTTGGTAGTTTTCTTATAATATCTCCAAAAAGTTTTGCAAATACAACAACCTCTCCTGGTTCTATTACATTACAATGTGCTTTTTTTTCTATACTTAAATCTAAATCAGATGCTGAAAAAGTAACAGTACCATCATTATTTGCTTTTATTAAAATTCCTTTCAAAATTGGAATTGTTGTTCTAACTGTTACGGCTTTGGAAACTGTATTAAGTGCCTTTGATAAAATTTGCTGACTGCAAGTGAATTTCATAGTTTTGATCCTCCGATTTTTTATTATTCTTATATATATTTATAGTAGTAATAGTAGTAGGGGCTGTGGATTTGTGGAAATCGTTGTTTTTCGTTAATATTTCAATGAAAAACGGTGTTGATAACCTGTTGATAACTTGTTGTTTTTTGTCCCTACCCATGTTAGGAAAAGTGCTTATGGTTTTAGCTGCTGATAAAGTGTATCTATTATTTCTTTTGTATTATCGTTGTCTTTTAGTTCTTTACTTATTTTTTCATAAGCGTGAAGCACTGTTGTGTGATCACGTCCACCAAAGGATTCTCCTATTTTTGGTAGAGAATTGTCCGTTAATTCTCTGCAAAGGTACATTGCAATTTGTCTTGGATATGCTAATGCTCTAGTTTTTTTCTTTGATTCTATGTCTGTTACAGATATATCAAAATACCTACAAACAGTTCTTTTAATTGAGTCAGTTCCTACATTTACCTCAGTATTTGAAACAATATCTTTTAATATTTCCTTTGCAAATGTTGGAGTTATAGGTTTACTCAATAATCTACTAAAGCTTATAATTCTAGTAAAAGCACCTTCAAGTTCTCTCACATTAAATTTAATTTTTTCTGCAATTATACCTAGAACAGCTCTTACATTTTCATCTATTACTAATTTTTCTTGTTCTGCTTTTTTTTCAAGTATTGCCATTCTTGTTTCATAATCTGGAGTTTTGACATCAGCTACAATATTCCATCCAAACCTTGATCTTAGACGTTCATCAAGATTAATCAAATCCTTTGGAGGTCTATCGCTACTGATAATAATTTGCTTGTTGTTATCGTACAAAGTGTTAAATGTATGGAAAAATTCTTCTTGCATTGCATCTTTGCCTTCGATAAATTGTACGTCATCTATTAACAAAACATCAATTTCACGATATTTTTTCTTAAATGCTGCCATCTTTTTTTCTTTTAGAGCGCTGATAAATTCATTTGTAAACATTTCACTTGATACATAAAGTGCTTTTGAATTTTTGTTCATAAGCAAAATATGATGACCAATTGCGTGCATTAAGTGAGTTTTACCAAGCCCTGAGCCACCATACAAAAATAGTGGATTGTATAATGATGCTGGATTTTCTGCTACTGCAAGTGCTACAGCGTGTGCATATTCATTGTTCTTACCTACAACAAAATTATCAAAATTATATCTTGGATTAAATATGTATTCATTTTCAAAATCTGGTGTAATTGATGAACTTGTTGATAAAGGTATAATTTCTTCTTCTTTTTCTTCTTCCTTTTCTGTAAAAACAATTTTTAGCTTGTAAGGTTTTCTAAAAATCATTTTAATCATACCTTCTAGCAAATGTGTATATCTATTGCTAATTATTTCAATCATATATTCATCTTGGCACTCTACATATAGAATATTTTGTGTATCGTCCACTTTTTGTGGCACTAATGGCTTAAACCAAGTTTTGTAACTTACTGGAGTTACCTCTGGTTCAAGTAATTCTAATGTTTGTTGCCATTTCTCTTGTAAATCATTCATAATTTTTATTCTCCATCATTAAATAAGCGTATTTATATAATACCACAATGTTATCCACAGTCAAAGTATAAATTTAGCCCAAAAACGACAAATAAAGGGGTACTTATCCACAGTCTGTGTATAAAAGTGTGCATAGAATTCACAGTAACACAATATATTGATTTAAAAAGTCTAAATATATTTAAAAACTTCACAAAAAGCAAAAATGGAGCTTGTAATACTAACAAAAACATTGACTTTAGGAAATTGAAGAATTATAATAGATAAGCATATGTACTCAAATTGTAATTTAGATTGAGACATAAATTTTTTATTTTTAATAAGGAGGTGTAAAAAATGAAACAGACTTATCAGCCAAAAAAGAGACAGAGAAAGAAAGAACACGGATTTAGAAAAAGAATGAAAACTAAAAACGGTAGAAACGTTCTAAAGAGAAGAAGAGACAGAGGCAGAAAATCTCTTACAGCATAGGTAATATTATGCAAAAAAAAAATGTGTTAAGTGGAAAAAGAAATTTTGATGCTGTTTATAGGCGTGGAAAATCTGTAGGCGATAGATATGTCGTTATTTTCTACAAAAAAAACAATTTATCCTATAATAGAATTGGCTTTTTGGCTAGTAAAAAAGTAGGAAATGCAGTGGCAAGAAATAGGGCCAGGAGATTAATGAAAGAGAGTGTTAGACTAATTGAAGATTTAAACTTCAATGGTTTTGACGTGATTTTTATAGCTCGAAATACTATTAACAATCGGAAATGTGCGGATGTGAAAAAATCAATTGAAGCCGCAATCAAAAAAACTGCAATGGTTGAAAAAAAGAGAAAATAGAAGGTGATTAAAATTAAAAGAGTTTTTATTCTATTAATTAGGGGATACCAAAAATTTATATCTCCTTTTTTTCCAAGGACATGCAGATTTTACCCTACCTGTTCCGCTTATTTTATCCAAGCGTTGGAAAAATACGGATTTTTTAAAGGTAGTTATTTAGGGATCAGGAGGATACTTAGATGTCATCCTTGGCATCCGGGAGGATATGATCCTTTAAAGTAACCAGGAGGAGTTAATGAATACAATAATAGGTTTTATAGCAAAACCAATGGGTGCATTGTTACTTGCGATTTATAATATTATTGGGAATTATGGTATTACACTAATAATTGTTACATTAGTAGTGAAATTAGCATTATATCCATTATATGCAAAACAGATTAAGTCTTCTTCTGCAATGTCAGAGTTACAGCCGAAGATGAAGCAATTACAACAAAAATATGCAAATGACAAAGAAACGTTAAATGTAAAAATGATGGAGCTTTATAAGGAGGAAGGTTTTAGCCCTACAGCGGGCTGCTTGCCAATGCTTATTCAAATGCCAATCATTTTTGGATTATTTGCTTTGTTAAGAAACCCTATGGCTTATGTAAATGACCCAGCAATGCTATTTGCAGTGCATGAATCATTTTTATGGATGGATGATTTAAGTCATCCAGATAAATGGATTTTACCTATTTTAGCTGGTATTGCTACATATTTCTCATTCTCAATTTCACAGAATCAACAAAACGCCGCAATGGATCAAAATGGCATGGGCGGAATGATGAAAATGATGAAATACATTTTCCCAGTAATGATTGTGTTAATGGGTAGAACTTTCCCTGCAGGACTAACAATTTATTGGTTCTTTGGTCAGTTCCTACAAATATTCTTTAACATGCATCTAAATACACTGAAGAAAAAGATGAATGATGGAAAAAAAGGTAAAAAAGCTAAGGGAGGTAAGAAGTAATGGATTTTTCAGAAAAATGGGGACAATCCGTTGAGGAAGCTACAAATCTTGCACTTCGTGATTTAAAGTTAACTTTGGAAGAAGTTAACGTAACAGTTCTTGAAGAACCTTCTAAAGGTTTTTTGGGACTTGGCAAAAAACTTGCTTTAGTTAGAGTTGAAAAGAAAGTTGGAAAAACAGCTGAGCCAGTGGCTAAAACTGTTGATAATACTGATGTTTCAAAGGACAAAGCACAAAAAGTTGTAAAAGAGCCTAGTCCAAAAAAAGAAGTAAATGTTCAGAAAAAAGAAGTTAAGAAAGTAGCTAATGAAGCGAAAAAAGAAGAAAAAAGTGTAAATAGACCGGACGATTTAGAGCCAGTTTCAGAACATGCTGCACTTGTTTTCTTAGAAGAAACAACAAAAAAAATGGGTCTTGAATTATCATTTAAGGCTTTTATGAATCCTGAAAATATTTATATTGATATTTCAGGTAAGGATGCTGGTACAATTATTGGTAAAAGAGGTCAAACTCTTGATGCTATCCAGTATCTAGCTAGTTTAGTAGTCAACAAAAAGAAGGACGGATATGTGAGAGTTGTTCTTGATGCTGAAAACTACAGAGCTAAAAGAGAAAAAACTTTAGAACAATTGGCAAATCGTCTAGCAAGTAAAGTTGTGAAAACAAAGAGAAGCGTTAGACTTGAGCCTATGAATCCGTATGAAAGAATGGTAATCCACGCTACTTTACAAAATGATAGTAGAGTTTACACTAAGAGTGAAGGCGAAGAACCATACAGAAGGGTTGTAATTGAACTAAAATAATTAAATTAGCCCGTGTTTACACGGGCTATTATTTACTTTATAAAGGAGAATTAATGGAATCTACAATTGCTGCAATATCTACTGCCTATGGTGAGGGTGGAATTGGTATCATTAGAATAAGTGGTGATAAATCGCTTCAAATATTAAAAGAAATATTTGTAAGCGAGTTTGAAATAATTAACCGTAAGATGACTTATGGCCATATTGTTGATCCTAAAAATGGTGAAACTATTGATGAGGTTCTTTGTGTTTATATGAAAGGACCGCATACTTATACAAAAGAAGATGTTGTAGAAATTAACTGTCATGGTAGCATTGTGTCACTTAGAAAAACTTTGGCACTTGTTTTGAGGTGTGGTGCTGAGCCTGCTGAGAGGGGAGAGTTTACCAAGAGAGCATTTCTAAATGGCAGACTAGATTTGAGTCAGGCGGAAGCTGTAATAGATATTATTCGTGCTAAAACCGACAAAACTTTTGATGTTGCATTATCTCAGTTAGATGGAACTTTAAGTAGAGAAATTAAAAATATTAGAAAAGATATTCTAGATCTATTAGTTAGTATTACAGTTAATATTGATTATCCAGATGAAGATATAGAAGAAATTTTATATGATGATATGATAAAAAGTATATTGTCAATAAGCGATAAGATAGATAAACTAATAGGTACAGCAGATACAGGTAGAATAATAAGTGAGGGATTAAATGTTTCTATTATAGGCAAGCCTAACGTTGGTAAGTCATCTTTGATGAATGCTTTGCTAAAGGAAACTAGGGTAATTGTTACAGAAATCCCAGGTACAACGAGAGATACAATTGAAGAAACAATTAGTATCAAGAATATACCGATTAAATTGACAGACACAGCTGGTATTAGAGATACGGCTGATCAGATAGAAAAAATAGGAATTGAAAAAAGTAAGGAAGCTTTTAATAAAGCGGATTTAGTTATTTTTATGATTGACATGAGTAGAGAAATTACTTCTGAGGATGAAGAAATTATAGAAATAATAGGAAATAGAAATGTAATTTTATTAGCAAATAAAGTAGATTTATGCACAAAGGTTGACATTTCAAAAATCAAAGAATCTTTGCCAGGTGCAATAATAATTGAAACATCTATGGCAGAAAATAGAGGAATAGAGAGAATAGAAGAAGAAATTGAAAAACTTGTATATGGTGGAAAAGTAAAACAGCAAGAGAGTTTACTTGTAACTAATGTAAGACATTCCCAACTTTTAATTGAGTCAAAAAATGCACTTGATGATGCAAAAAATATGACACAATTAGGTGAGGCACTAGAATTTATAGAAATAGATGTTAAGAGATCCTATGAATTACTTGGTGAGATAATAGGGGAAACAGTTTCTGAAGATATAATTAATGAAGTTTTTGCAAGATTTTGTTTGGGTAAATAATATGAAAAATTATGTAATGGGAGAATATGATGTAGTTGTTGTTGGTGCAGGGCATGCAGGCTGTGAAGCTGCGCTTGCTCCAGCTAGAATGGGTAAAAAAACCTTACTACTTGGAATAAATTTAGAGTCAATTGCGATGATGCCATGTAATCCGTCAATTGGTGGAACTGGTAAAGGGCATTTAGTTAGGGAAATTGATGCTCTAGGTGGTGAAATGGGAGTTAACATTGACAAGGCTTTTATTCAGAGCAAAATGTTAAACACAAGGAAGGGACCTGCGGTTCATTCGCTACGTGCTCAGGCTGACAAAGAACTTTATCACAGAGAAATGAAAAAAACTCTGGAGCAGGCGGAAAATTTAGATGTTAAGCAAGCAGAAGTTGTGGATTTAATTGTTGAAGATGGAGTAGTTAAGGGTGTAATTACCATGACTAACGCAATTTACACTGCAAAGGCTGTAATTCTTGCAACTGGAACTTTTTTGCGTGGCAGAATTTTTATTGGTGAATCTAATTTTAGCAGTGGCCCAAATGGACTAGCGCCATCTATGTTGCTTGCTGAAAATTTACAAAAGCTGGGTTTGCCACTTAGAAGATTTAAGACTGGAACACCTGCTAGGGCAATGGCTAGTTCCCTTGACTATTCAAAAATGCAAGAGGAAAAGGGCGATGAAAAGATTGTTCCTTTTAGTTTTATGAATGATAGCTTAGAAAAGGAGCAGGTGAGTTGTTATCTGACTTACACAAATGAGGATACTCACAATGTAATTAGAGAGAACTTCCATAGATCGGCACTTTTTGGTGGTGAAATTGAGGGAATTGGTCCGAGATATTGTCCATCAATTGAGGACAAAGTAAATCGTTTCGCTGACAAAACAAGGCATCAATTATTTGTTGAGCCTGAGGGGCTTGATACAGAGGAAATGTATATTCAAGGTATGAGTTCAAGTTTGCCTGAAGATGTTCAGGAGGCTTTTTATAAAACTATACCAGGACTTGAAAATTTGAGAATAACAAGACCTGCATATGCTATTGAATATGATAGCATTGATCCGCTGGATTTAAAAATGTCACTGGAAAATCGTAAAATTGAAAATCTATTTTGTGCAGGACAGTTTAACGGAAGTTCTGGATATGAGGAGGCTGCAGCTCAAGGATTGATGGCTGGAATTAATGCTAGTTTGAAAATTGACGGAAAAAATCCGTTCATTCTAGACAGAAGCGAGGCTTATATTGGCGTTCTAATCGACGATTTAGTAGTAAAAGGTACTAATGAGCCTTACAGAATTATGACGAGCAGAGCAGAATATAGGCTTGTTCTTCGTCAAGACAATGCAGATTTGCGTTTGACACCTCTTGGATATGGTGTAGGACTGGTATCAGAGGAAAGATATGGTAAATTCCAAAACAAAAAAGCTGTAGTAGAAAAAGAGATTGAAAGATTGAGTAATAAAATTGTATTTCCAAATGATGTTGCAGAATTTTTGGAAAAACATGGAAGTACTCAGTTAAAAAATAAATGTAGCTTGGCTGAGTTGCTTAAACGTCCAGAAATTACATATGATGATCTTGGAGAAATTGACGATGAAAGACCAGTGTTAAGTGATCATGCAGTTTCTCAGTTGCAGGTTCAAATTAAGTATGAAGGATATATAGGAAAGCAGCTTGCGCAAATTGAGAAGTTCAAGAAGCTTGAAAACAAGAAACTTAGTCAGAATATTTCCTATGAAGAAATAGATGGACTTAGAATAGAGGCTAAGCAAAAGTTAGATAAACTTAAACCTGTATCAATAGGGCAGGCATCAAGGATTTCTGGAGTTTCACCAGCTGATATAAATGTACTTTTGATTCACCTTGAGAAGCAAAAGAGAGGCGGACAAAATGAATAGATTAATGGAGGCTTTAACTAAGCTTGAAAATTTACTAGATGAAGATATCACTTTGAATGAACCAAGGAAACTTGATATATTTGCAAGTTATATGGTGAAGCTTTTGGAGTGGAATGAAAAGGTAAATTTAACTAATATAGTTGAGCAAAGAGAGTTTATAGACAAGCATTATATTGATTCAATATTGTGTGCAAATTCGCCTGAGTTTTTGGAGGCTAAAACAGTTATAGACATTGGAACTGGTGGTGGTTTCCCTGGTATACCATTAGCTATATTATTTCCACAAAAGAAATTTGTACTAGTAGATTCATTAAATAAAAGGTTAAAAATTATTAGAGAAATTTGCGATGAACTTGGAATTAAAAACGTAATAGTTGTTCATGGCAGGGCAGAAGAATTAGCAAGAAAAAAGGATATGAGAGAACAATTTGATTTGTGTGTATCTCGTGCAGTAGCTAATTTGTCAAGTTTATCGGAGTTATGCTTGCCATTTGTTAAGGTTGGTGGAGCTTTTATAGCTTACAAAGGACCAAACATTGAAGAAGAGTTGGTTAATGGCAGAACAGCTATTCAAAAACTTGGTGGAGAGATAGATAGAATAGAGCATCCTGAGATGCAAGAAGGTCAAAATCATAACCTTTTGTATGTAATTAAGATGACATCAACAAATAAAAAATATCCAAGAAAACCAGGCGAACCAGTTAGAAACCCTCTAAAATAAAGGGTTATACAGATTATTTAAAGAATGTTTCACGTGAAACATTCTTTTTTTTATGTAGTAATTTTTTATAATATAGTGTATAATCAAAACATGAAGTATTTAAAAATTAGGAGGGAACAAATTGGGTAAGGCAATAGCAATTTTTAATCAAAAGGGCGGAGTTGGCAAAACTACTACAAATATCAACCTTGCAGCTTGTTTAGCAATTAAGGGTAAAAAGGTTTTAGTTTTGGATATTGACCCTCAGGGCAATACAACTAGTGGTCTTGGAATAGATAAAAGAACATTAGAATATTCTACATATGATCTTTTGACAGAGGATAATATTGTTACTAAAAACACAATACTGCAAACTTCCACTGTTGGATTAGATATAATTCCTGCCAGTGTAAGCCTTGCGGGTGCTGAAGTTGAACTTGTTTCTATTAGTGGTAGAGAAAAAAGACTGAAAACCGCTTTAGATCAGATCAAAGACCAGTATGATTATATTTTTATAGATTGTCCTCCATCACTTGGCTTACTAACTATTAACTCACTGACTGCAGTAGATTCAGTGTTAATACCAATTCAGTGCGAGTTTTATGCCCTTGAAGGGGTTAGTCAGCTTATGAGTACAATTGATATAGTTAGAAAGAACCTAAACAAAGACCTTGAAATTCAAGGTGTTATATTAAGCATGTTCGATGGTAGAACAAATTTGTCTATTCAAGTTGTTGAGGAAGTTAAGAAATATTTTAGAGAGAAGGTATATACAACTGTAATACCGAGAAATGTAAGACTTGCAGAAGCGCCAAGTTATGGGCTTCCAATTGCCGAGTATGATCCAAGATCTACAGGGGCGGAAGCATATAGAGATTTTGCTGATGAGTTCTTAAATTTAGAGGAGGAAAAATAATGGCTAAACCTAAAAAAACTGGGCTAGGTAGGGGATTAGATGCTCTGTTTGATACTGTGGAAGTATCACCTGAACCAGAAAAAGATAGCCTGGAAGGTATTGCTAGATTAAATATTGATGATATTAAACCAAATATTAATCAGCCACGAAAAACCTTCGATGAAGAAAAAATCAAAGATTTAGCTAATTCAATTAGCGAACATGGAGTTATTCAACCTATTGTAGTTCGTGCCACTCAAAATGGACATGAAATTGTAGCAGGGGAAAGACGATGGAGAGCTGCAAGAGTTGCAGGACTCAAAGAAGTGCCATGTGTAGTTAGAGAATTAACTGATGAACAAAATATGCTCTTTGCTATTATTGAAAATATGCAAAGAGAGGATCTGAATCCTATCGAGGAGGCAGAGGGGCTTGAAAGAATGATCAGCACCTTTGGGCTAACCCAGGCAGAGGTTAGTAAAAGTGTAGGAAAGAGCAGACCATATATTACAAACTCGCTAAGACTGTTGAAGTTACCAGATGTTATAAAGGATTTTATGGTGCAAGGTGATATTTCAGTAGGTCATGGTAGAGCATTAATTACTATCGAAGACGAAGATAAACAAGTTGAACTTGCAAAGAAAGTTATTAAAGACGGTTTATCTGTTAGAAATATTGAAGATATAGCAGCTGGCAAAAAACCTCAAAAGAGGGGAAAACCAGCCAAGAGAACTCCAAAAGGTTCAGATGTTATTTTTGTTGAAAGAGAATTAAAAAGAGCATTAGGAACTAAGGTAAACATAAATATGAGCGGGGATAAGGGTAAAATAGAAATAGAATATTTTAGCCGTGATGAATTGGAAAGATTAATCGAGCTACTTAGAACCGTTTAAAATAGTCACTTCTGTGGTGTGTTTCACGTGAAACTATAGCATTGAATAGGGGAACCCTAAGGGGCTCCCTATTTTATTTAATTTTTTTGTGATATGGTGCGATATAGGATATAATTATGTTGTTTAGAGGAGAGGAAAAATGTTGAGAATTTGGATTTGTGATGATGACAATAGAGATATAGAGAAACTAGAACAGCTACTTATGGAATATTCCTATGACAAAGATATTAATTTCGACATACTCAAATATTCTTGTGGGGCAAATTTTTTGATGGAATATACATACAATGAGAAGCAAATAGTTTTTTTGGATATGATAATGGTTGATATCAATGGAATTGCTGTTGGTAAGAGTATTCGTAAGGCTGACAATGACTCTACTATAAATTTTGGGAGATTGAATACTGTGAATACAAGAACCATGCTGTAGAATATATTTGACCAATGGTAAACGAGTTTTGTCTAAAACTTATAGAGATAATTTCCTTGTTCAAATAGAGGGAATATTACGTGATAGCAGATTTGTTAGGGTTCATTCGGGATATGTAGTTAATATGGACTTCATTGATGAAATTAAAAAGAATCATATAGTTATGAAGAATGGTGAAACTCTGCCAGTTTCAAGGAATATACAGCAAGAATTTATGGAACAATATATGGACTATATCTTGGAAGGGCGTGAGTAGTATGGATGATGTATTGAGCCTAGATGTGGCTATATCGACAAGTAGATTTTTGCTACCAGCCCTTGTGAGCCTTATATTTCGTATAGTTGGACTTGGCTGGAAAGGTGATCTTGCAGCTCGTAACTGGTTAGTAGGATATATACTGTATCTGATAGTTGTGCCTTATGGACTTATTGGTTTAATTGGATATTATCCATATACCAAAATCGCTGTAATAGTATCAATAATACCTCAATTAATAGTTTTCCCGAAAATTTCAACGGATGGGCTGACTGAAACTTATTTCTTGCATTTTACAGCCATTAATATAGTAGTATTAATTTCTATTGTGACAAACATAGCTAGAAGCTATTATGGGCTTAGCAGGGGAGTTAACTTGGCAATGCTTTTGGTGCTTTATGTTATTGGGCTTATTGTTTCAATTAAAGTGTTTGCCCCGGCGCTAAGATTTATGGTTGATAAGGTTAAAATGTATAGGAATCTAATTGAGATTAGTGTGCTTAATGAGGAAAACAATGCCAAAGATTTGTTAAAGGTTCAAGTAGCAGCTTTAGGCGAGAGAATGAAAACTATGAAAGAAAACCAGGAAAAAATGCGAGTTATATTTCATGATGTAAGGCACTTTAATGGAACTTTGTTAAATCTAATAGAGGAAAATAAAATTGATGAAGCAACTAAGCTTTTGGAAAACGCAATTTTGTATGATGAATTATAGGCTTAATTAATTTTGATGATGGGGTGGTTTTGGGATAGGAGTGTCTAACTGCAACACGTACTTTTGTGTGGTAGAGCGATAATGCCTAAAAGTGTTGTAATTTCAACATAAATAAAGAAGTAACACTGGAGTATTTTTTGTTAAAAGTGTAGAAATAGTCAGACAAATTGAGTATAATATGATTAAGAAAATGCGCAAAAAAATATAAAGTTAATAAATTCGTCAGCAAGTTATGTGCAAAAGGCATAATTGACGAAGGAACACGAAAAAGTGAAAGGATGGTAAATATGGCTATCATTATTAATGGACAAAATCTTACAGTGGAAGATGTAATCAAAGTTGCACGTTTTGGCGAGAAGGTTGAAATTTCTGAGAGCGCTCAGGCAGCTGTCAAAAAGGCTAGAGATTACGTGGATAAGAAGTTAGAAGAAGGCGCAGTTATATACGGATTGACGACAGGGTTTGGAAAATTTAGTGACACATTCATTTCTCACGATGAAACGGCAGATTTGCAGAGAAATCTAATAATAAGTCACACTTGTGCCTTAGGTGAACCGTTGCCGACTAAGGTGGTAAGAGCAGCAATGCTACTTAGATGTAATGCCTTGAGCAGAGGTAATTCTGGAATTCGTCCAAGTACCTTAAATACTTTAGTTGCTATGCTAAATGCTGGGGTTCATCCTGTTATTCCTGAAAAAGGATCTCTAGGGGCTAGTGGTGATTTAGCACCTCTAAGCCATATGGTTTTAACTATGCTTGGCGAGGGTGAGGCAGAATATAAAGGGGAAGTTTTGCCTGGGGCTGAAGCTATGAAAAGGGCTGGAATTGAAGTTGTACAGCTTGTAGCAAAGGAAGGTCTGGCACTGATTAACGGAACACAAATTATGACAGCTATTGGTGTAAATGTTTTGTGGGATGCTATGAATTTAGCTAAAGTTGCGGATATTGCTTGTGCAATGACAGCTGAGGCTTTGAATGGTGTCAAAAAAGCGTATGACGAAAAAGTACATATTTTGCGTGGGCAGCCTGGTCAGATTGAGGCGGCTTGTAATTTGAGACAGCTACTTGAGGGTAGCGATAATGCACATGAAACAAATCCTAACAAGGTTCAGGATCCTTATTCTCTTAGATGTGTACCTCAAATTCATGGGGCATCTAGGGATGCAATTAAATATGTTTATGATGCTGTTACTAGGGAAATCAACGCTGTAACAGACAATCCTCTGATTTTTCCTGATGATGATGAGGTTATTTCTGGTGGTAATTTCCATGGGCAACCAATGGCACTTGCATTTGATTTTATCAAAAATGCTATTGCGGAGTATGCTGATGTTTCAGAAAGACGTTCAGAAAGACTTATTAACCCTCAGTTAAGTGAAGGGCTTGAACCGTTCTTAACTAAGCATGGTGGGGTATGTTCTGGATTTATGATTGCTCAGTATGCGGCGGCATCTATGGTTTCAGAAAACAAAATTTATGCTCACCCTGCTTGTGTTGACTCTATTCCAAGTTCAGGAAATCAAGAAGATCATGTAAGTATGGGTACAACTTCTGCGAGAACTGCAGCTATGGTTCTTGATAATGCTCAAAAAGTTTTGGGTATTGAATTGTTTAGTGCTAGTCAGGCGATTTGGCTTCGTGGTGAAACTGGACTTGCGCCTGCTACTCAGGCGGCCTATGATTACATTCGTAAACTTTCTGAACCTGTTGACCAGGATATCATTATGCACTATGAAATGAAGAAGTTTGATGAAATGATTAAAAACAATGAAATTGTTCAGGCTGTTGAGGCTGTTTGTGGCAAACTACTATAGAAACAAAAGAAATATAAAAGATAAATAAAATAGATATGGAGGCAAATATGATTACAAATAAACAAATTGGTGAAGCTATGACTATTAAGCTTGGCAATGAGCTTCCTGCTTATCCTGAGTTTATAGAAGGCAAGAGGAGAGCTCCAGATAGAGGATTTAGACTTAGTAAGGAGCAAACAGTGTTGGCATTAAAGAATGCTCTTAGATATGTTCCTGAGGAACTTCATGAGGTACTTGCACCTGAGTTTATGGAGGAACTAACTAAGTATGGCAGGATATATGCTTACAGATATAGACCTGAGGGCAGGATTTATGGCAAGCCTATTGATGAATACAAAGGTAACTGTGTGGAAGGTAAGGCGTTTCAGGTTATGATTGATAATAACCTTGACTTTGAAGTTGCGCTTTATCCTTATGAACTTGTTACTTATGGTGAAACTGGACAACCTTGTCAAAACTGGTTGCAGTATAGATTAATCAAAAAATACCTAGAAGAACTTACAGTGAACCAGACACTAGTTGTTGAATCTGGACATCCACTTGGGCTTTTTCCTAGTAAACCAGAGGCTCCAAGGGTAATTATTACTAACGCTATGATGGTTGGTATGTTTGATAACCTTGATGATTGGGAAATCGCTGAGGAAATGGGTGTTGCTAACTATGGGCAGATGACTGCTGGTGGTTGGATGTATATTGGGCCACAGGGAATTGTTCATGGTACATTTAACACAATTTTGAATGCTGGTCGTAAATATTTAGGCGTTGATGAGCAGGGGGATCTTGCGGGATATACCTTTGTTTCTTCGGGACTTGGCGGTATGAGTGGTGCGCAACCTAAGGCTGCAACTATTGCAAATGCAGTAGGGATTTTTGCTGAGGTTGACAGATCTCGTATTGAAACTAGATATGAACAGGGCTGGGTTGATGTTATTGTTGAGGATTTAGACGAAGTATTTAGACTTGCTAATGAAAAAGTGGCGGCGAAGGAAAGTTGCTCTATTGCTTATTGGGGTAATATTGTAGATTTATTAGAGGCGGCTGCTACTAAGGGATTTAAGATTGATCTTTTGTCTGACCAGACTTCTTGTCACAATGTTTATAATGGTGGATATTGTCCTGCTGGGCTTACATTTGATATGAGAACAAAGATGCTACATGACGATAGGGATATGTTCTGCAAGAAAGTTGATGAGTCGCTTCATAGACACTTTGAGGCTATCAAGAAACTTTCTCAGGTTGGTACTTATTTCTTTGATTATGGTAATTCATTTATGAAGGCTATGTATGATGCTGGAATTATGGAGATTTCAAAGAATGGCGTTGATGAAAAGGATGGTTTCATTTGGCCGTCTTATGTTGAGGATATTATGGGGCCACTATTGTTTGATTACGGATATGGTCCATTTAGATGGGTTTGCTTGTCTGGCAAGGAAGCTGATTTAGATGCTACTGACAAGGCTGCTATGGATTTAATTGATCCAAATAGAAGATTCCAAGATAGAGATAACTGGGTTTGGATTCGAGATGCTAAGGCTAACAAAATGGTTGTTGGTACTCAGGCTAGAATACTTTATCAGGATGCTGAGGGTAGAACTAATATTGCACTTAAATTTAATGATATGGTGAGAAAAGGCGAAGTTGGCCCAATTATGATGGGTAGAGATCATCATGATGTTAGTGGTACTGATTCGCCATTTAGAGAAACTTCAAATATCAAGGATGGAAGTAATGTTATGGCAGATATGGCTGTTCAATGCTTTGCTGGAAATGCTGCTCGTGGTATGAGCCTTTGTGCACTTCATAATGGCGGTGGCGTTGGAATAGGTAAGTCAATTAATGGTGGTTTTGGTATGGTTTTGGACGGTAGCGATAGAGTTGATGAAATTCTAAAGTCTGCTATGATGTGGGACGTTATGGGTGGCGTTGCTCGTAGAAACTGGGCTAGAAATGAAAATGCTATGGAAACTTCAATTAAGTACAATGAAAACTATGGTGATGCTGGTCATATTACAATTGCCTATGTGGCTGACGATAAGCTAGTTGAGGACGTTGTTAGTCAATATGTAAAATAAAAAAGTTTTAGTTTAATAAAAAATAGGAGATAGAATGTCAACATTATTAATAAAAAATATTGGTAGATTGCAAACGCCTGTTGGTAGCTACAAACATTGTGGTAAGGAGCAAGGTGAGAATATCATGCTTGTCAATGCTGCTATCTTGGCTGTTGATGGTGTTATTAAGGAAATTACAACAAATGGGGAGCTGCCGGAATTGGCTGAAACAGCAGATACTGTTTTTGATGCTGAGGGCAAGCTAGTTACGCCTGGTCTAGTTGAGGGGCATACTCATTTAGTGTTTGGAGGGTATAGACAAAACGAAATTCCTCTAAAGCTAAAGGGTGCATCTTATCTGGATATTTTGAAGGCTGGGGGCGGTATTCATGATACTGTTTCCAAAACTAGAGAAATGTCAATTGCCGGACTTTTTAATAAGAGTGAGGGTTTCCTTGATGAAATGCTAAATCTAGGTGTTACTACTTGTGAAATCAAAAGTGGTTATGGCCTTGATTTTGGAAATGAAATGAAGATGCTAGAGGTTATTAACCAACTTGGCAAAACTCACCCTATGGATATTGTACCTACTTTTATGGGGGCTCATGCTGTTCCTGAGGAGTACAAAGATGATCCTTTGGCTTTTGTTGAAACCATTGTTTTTGAATGGATGCCGTATATCAAGGAGCTGTCTTTGGCAAAGTATTGCGATATATTTTGCGAGGAGGGGGTTTTTGATGTTAATGATAGTAGGGTTTACCTTGAGGCTGCCAAAAAGCATGGCTTCGGGCTAAAAATCCATGCTGATGAAATTGAGCCTATGGGTGGTTCTGAGCTTGCAGGTGAGCTTGGTGCGACTTCTGCGGAGCATTTAATTGCTATTGGTGAAACTGGGCTTAAATCCTTGGCTGAGGGGGGTACTGTTGCTATGTTACTTCCTGGCACATCGTTTTATTTAGATAAGCCTTTTGCACCTGCTAGAAAAATGATTGAAATGGGAATTCCTGTTGCAATAGCGAGTGATTTTAACCCGGGCTCTTGCCCATCACTTAACCTTCAGTTTTGTATGAATCTTGGGTATCTAAAATACAAGATGACTCCTGAGGAAATCCTGACTGCTGTAACTATTAATAGTGCGGCGGGTATTGGAATGGAAGAAACTGTTGGAACTTTGGAAGTCGGCAAGAAGGCCGATATAGTTGTTTGGGATGCGCCTAACATGGAAATGCTTTGTTACAGATTTGGTTCAAATCTGGCGGCGCAAGTAATTAAAGGAGGAGAATTAGTTTAATGAAATTAGTAGATATGAAAATTTGTGAGTACCTTGATGTGCTTAAATCAAATGCACCAGCTCCTGGTGGTGGTAGTGTTAGTGCTCTTGCGGGGGCGCAAGGCGTGGCTTTATTTATGATGGTTACGGATTTGACTATTGGCAGGGAGAGATATGCTGATTTCCAGCAGGTGTGTATTGATGCTAAGGCAAAGGGCGAGGCTCTATATGCTGATTTGGTGGCGGCAATTGATAAGGATACTGATGCTTACAATCTAGTTGCTGAGGCATTTAAGCTTCCTAAGGATAGCGATGAGGAAAAGGCGGCTAGAACGGCGGCTATTAGATCTGCTACTCTTGAGGCTACTAAGGTTCCGTTTAGTGTTATGGAACTTGGTCTTGATGCGCTTTTGGTTACTAAGGAACTTGTGGGAATGTCAAATCCTAATGCTTCTAGCGACCTTGGTGTGTGTGCTTTAAACTTGGTATCAGCGATTAAGGGTGCTTGGTTAAATGTAAAAATCAATCTGCCTGGTATTAAAAATCCTGAGATTGAGGCTGATTTTGCTTCTAAGGGTGCAAAAATCCTTGCTGAGTGTGAGGTTATCGCTGATGAGATTTACAGTGGTGTTGTAGAGAGCTTATAGGGCTGTTGGGGCTAGGTTCGGACGTTGCTTTTGGTTGGGGCGTTGGGCGTTTTTGGACGTTGGATTGCCCGTTGGGCGTTGGTTTGCCCGTTGGACGTTGGGCGTTTTTGGACGTTGGATAGCCCGTTGGGCGTTTTTAGACGAAGCAGTTTGTGTTGAAATGTGCGATTGACGGCCTTTGGTGTCAAAAGGCAGGTTGTACCGTCAAGTTTGTTGAAAATTGACGGCCTTTAGCCAAAAAACTTGAAATTACCGACAAGGTTGCTCTAATTTGACGGTCTTTGGTCTTTAAATGATGTTTTACCGTCAACTGTTTTAGTTAACAGTTCCCCCTACCCGTATTTTGTAGGGTATAGTATCCTTTTTATCCAGTATATAGGAGAAAAACGGGAGTTTATGAAGGATAAATCAGGCTTGATTTTAGAGGGTGTCGGCCTAAGGCAAAAATAAGAGAAAAGGCCGACAATTATAGGGATTGTTGACGGTAATATTGAATTTAGGAGGAAAAGGCCGACAATTTTGAAGGATTCTGACGGCCTTAGGGCAAAAAAGGGCTGTTGGGCCGACCGCAAGACAAACCCCAAGGTCTCAAGGCAAACCCAAGGTCTCAAGCAAATAATCTTGTTTGGTTGAACATGGCTCAAAGGGGCGAACTGGTATAAGTTAAATTTTATTAGATATATAGTATAAATCTGGAATTTGAGGAGGATTTGAGAATGGCAAAAATTATTGAAAGTATTCCAAATATTAGTGAAGGTAGAAACAAAGAGGTTATTGAGGCATGCGTGGATCAGATTAGGGAAACTGCTGGATGCACATTGCTAGACTATAGTTCAGATGAAAGCCATAATAGAACGGTTATTACTTACATGGGTAGTCCTGAGGCTTGTGAGGAGGCTAGTGTGAAACTGGCAAAGAAAGCAGTTGAGCTTATTGATTTGACTAAGCATGAGGGCGAGCATCCGAGAATGGGTTGCGTTGACGTTATGCCGTTTGTACCTATTAAAGATGCAACTATGGAAGATTGCATAGAACTGTCAAAAGTAGTTGGCGCAAGAATAGCAGCTGAAGCTGATCTCCCCGTTTTTTTATATGAAAAATCGGCGTCTGCACCTCATAGAGAAAACCTTGCAAAGGTTCGTAAAGGGCAGTTTGAGGGTATGGCTGAAAAAGTGCAAGATCCTGACTGGATTCCTGACTTTGGCGGACAGAGGATTCACCCAACTGGCGGTGTTGTAGGGGTTTCTGCTAGACCACCTCTTGTTGCTTACAATATTAACCTTGGCACAGATAACCTTGAGATTGCAACGAAAATCGGCAAAATTATCAGAAAGTCTAACGGTGGTTTTGATTGCGTTAAGGCGATGGGCGTTATGCTTGAGGACAGAAATATCGCACAAGTTTCAATTAATATGACTGATTTCACAGTGACACCGCTACACAGAGTTACCGAGCTTGTTAGAAACGAAGCGGCGAGATATGGCGTTCCAATTATCGGAACTGAACTAATCGGCCTAGCACCTATGCAGGCACTGTTTGACGCTGCTGAATACTATTTGCAGATTGAAAACTTCGACGCCTCAGTGCAGGTAATCGAAAATCATTTACTATAATGAATATGACTGCTATCTCCCATGAGGTGGCAGTTTTTTTGACTAAAAATTAGCGCTTTGGGACGAAAATCATTTTGCATAATAAGGGAAAAAACGTAAGTGACTGGTTTTAACAAATAGCAAGGTGGAATTTTGTGAAAATTCATAAAAAGGACTTACAATAACGTCATTTTTTTGTGAATTTCTTAAAAAGGCTTGCTAAAATCAGTAAAACATACTAGTATGGCAGTGTGATATAGTAATTGAGTATAAGTATGTAAGAGTTTGTTGGTAATAAATCTGTTTCGGATATAGAGATGTTTGCCACAAGGGGCAATTTGGTCAGGGGTAATCATCTTGGAAGATGAAGTCAATTACGAAAAAAAAGCAGGAGCTTAGTAGTGGTAAGCTCTTGCTTTTTTGTTTTTGCTAGATTCAACAAAGTTGGCATTTGGGGCAT
>JAVWMQ010000026.1:2168-3320 GCA_036637375.1 Anaerovoracaceae bacterium | reverse complement strand
TGCTAGCACGAAGGCTGACTAGTTTGATGTGTTGCTTTTGAACTAGCTAGCTTGAAATGCAACATTTGAGAACTGGCAGCTCTTGGCTAAAGCTGCTGCATTAGGGCAAGATTGAACATCATTGCACGATTGCTTTCTTCTAAATCATAGATGATTTCGCCCTTTGAAATAATCATTTCAGGTTCTGGAAAACGAAGGTTTTGGGCAGAAGATAGGGGGTTAGTTTCATATATGATAAAGGTACCATCAGAGCCTATATCTATTGTGTTTACTAATATATCGCCTATTAACGATTTAATTGTTTTTCTATTAAAAAAGTCTAACATTGTGTCGAGGTCTTCTGTCATATTGAAGTCCAGGAAGCTGACAGCGTTAGCAACATCGGGTACTACATACTTTTTTTGTAGATCCAGAATTTCTGTATTTGTATCTGGTACGATGTCATTTGGATTGCTTTTGGCTAAGGCATCTAGGCTGGCATTGCCAATAGCTGTGACTTTGCCATTTTCAACGAGTAGTGATTCTGCCCAAGGGTTTTCCTGGGTACCTCTGTAAATCTGTGCATTTTTTATAATTAAATTTTTCATATAATAGTTCCTTTCGTGTTTTTGTGCTTGGGAATAGTATACTACTAATGGGGAATTTTTTGGAGATAGTTTTGCATCTTGATATGGAAAAATATTTGCGATTGTGGTATCATAGGTAAGGTAAATATAAATGTGGCTCTGTAGCTCAGGGGATAGAGCGTCGGTTTCCTAAACCGTGCGTCGGAGGTTCGAATCCTCTCAGGGTCACCAAGTCAAAAACCATGGAATTTCAACGTTCTGTGGTTTTTTATTGCACTTTTTAGGCGGGCACATCCGGTTAAGATGTGGCTTTTTTATGTGTTTTTATGCTAATGATCCTACAATAAAATCAGGAGCAATTAATTTGTGTGAAAGGGGATGGAATGTAGTATAATGAAGAAGCTGAAGGGCGGAACAAATAAACGGAAGTAGAAGGAGAAAAAATATGGGTTATATCTATTTAGGACTTGCTATTGCAGGAGAGTTGATTGGGACAACCTTTCTAAAATATTCCCAAGGGTTTACGGTATTGGCTCCTAGTCTAGGGAGCTTGCTTAGCTATGGAATTTGCTTCTTTTTCTTTTCT
>JAVWMQ010000026.1:0-2158 GCA_036637375.1 Anaerovoracaceae bacterium | reverse complement strand
CCATTAATTTAAGCATAGGCTATGCAACTTGGTCTGGTGTTGGAATTATTGCCGCAACATTGATATCTGTGTTTATTTTTAGTGAAAAAATAACAGTGCTAGGGGTAATTGGGATTGTATTTATGATCATTGGCGTGATTTTACTTAATTTTTTTGGCACAGTACAAAGCTAGGAATAGCGGTTTAGGGGAGAATAAATTGTAAATTTTTTCTTGTTATGATAAACTTGAGGGAAAAGAAACGTGTGTAACGAAAAGGCGGAGGCATAAGATGAATAGGAATTTTTGGAAAAAGCTTAGCTTAGGGCTTGTGATGGCCCTGATCTTGTTCACTGGGATGATCTTTGTTCCGGGCGGTGCAGCTGATGCATTTGCAGCTACGGAAGCTGAAGGAATGGAAACCATTACCATTGTTCACAGCAACGATACCCATGGGCGATATCAATATTCAGAGGATAGCAGGGGCAAAGGAAATGGGATCTTAGGCTTTGATCGATTGAAAACGGTAGCAACGGATGTCGGTGCAGATCTGATTCTTGACGGAGGAGATACCTTCCATGGATTATCCTTTGCAACGATGACCAAAGGAATGAGCACAGCAAAGGTGATGAATGCAGTGGGTTATACTGCGATGACACCGGGAAATCATGACTTCAATTATGGGATGAGCTATCTTAAGGATACTCTCGGCACTTCCTTTGCTGGAAATATTTTGAGCTGTAATATCCTGGATAAGCAAGGAAAAAAAGTTTTTGATCCTTCCATGGTGAAGACCATTACTCGTGGAGAGAAGACCATAAAGGTTGGAATTGTTGGGGTGACCAGTCCGGATTTATACAATCAAAGTATGGATGGATATGCAATAGAAGATCCCGTAGACAGCAAGGGTGAGGGCCCGCTGAATACGGAGGTTCGCCGGTTAAAAGAGATCGAGGATTGCTCGGTAATCATTGTTCTTTCCCATATGGGAAATTCTTCACAGCAAAAGTGGAAGTCAGAAGAACTGGCAAAAAAAGTTAGTGGAATTGATCTGATTATCGATGGGCATACCCATGTGAAGGAAACGCGTTTAGTGGAACATCCGGACGGAAGCAAGACGCTGATTGCGCAGACCGGAAGCTTTTTTGACAATATTGGTGTAGTGCCACTGACCATAGATACGACCGGTTCTCCCTACAAGGTGGTAGGACTTGAAGAAAGTGCGGAAACCTTTGTGCCGGCCGCGGAGGCAAAACTTATTCCTCCGGACAAGGAGGTTGCTGAAGCAATCCGCGCAGAAGAGGAAGAGGTAAACAAGAAGGGTGCAGAAGTAATTGGCCAGAGCCCAGAGGCGGTGAATTATAGCTGGGAAGAGCTGAGAATACAGCAAATGAAGCTGGGAAATGTTGTGGCGGATAGCTATATTGCAGCAACCGGCGCAGATGTTGCCTTTGAAAATGCCGGAGGAATTCGTGGTGGAATTCCTCAAGGAGAGATTACCGCAAAAAATATTGTGGATATTTCACCCTTTGGAAACTATGTTGTTACGAAAAATTTAACAGGAAAAAATATATTGGAGCTGATCGAACAATCCATGACGAGACAGCTGAACAACAAAAAGGCCAACGATGAAAAGTTAGACTGGCCCGGCGATAGCGGTGCTGCACTACAGTGGAGTGGGATCTATGTAGAATATGACTTATCCAGGCCGGAGGGAAGCCGAGTAGTAGGGGCAAAGATCGGAGATAAGGCCTTGGAGAAAGAACGGATCTATCGGGTAGCAATGAATCAATATGTGGCAGGAGATAGCAGAAATTATCCTGAGTTTTTGTCTAAGGCAGAAGTGATTCGAGATTATGGTACCTGTGAAGAAATTTTGAGACAGTATGTTTCTAATGGTTATCCGGGAAGAACTTGGACGGATTCATTGAAAAAAGAATATTTTACGGTTTACACTCCGGCACCGACGCCGGGTCCGGGAGAAACTCCTGAGGTTAAGCCAAGCCCAGAGCCTCCGGGAAACCTAGTCTCTGACTTGGAAAAAGGAAAGGTGGTTGCCTCTGGAGATCTCTTTAATCCGATGGTTTGGATTATTCTCTTGGTTGTGGCAGCAGGGGTGATTGTCGGTATTGTCGCCTATGGAATAAATCAAAAGAAAAAGGGAAAATAGACAGAAGAAA
>JAVWMQ010000025.1:0-25025 GCA_036637375.1 Anaerovoracaceae bacterium | reverse complement strand
TACATCTTGCAAAAAACGTTTACAAAAAAGCAATAAAGAAAATTACTTGTTAAGGAGTAAAAATCAGTTAGTCATTTAGTAAGCCAAAAGTCACATAGAATATAATTCAATACTCAAAAATCAAAAAACCAATGAGTTATATCCACAATTGTGGTATAATACTTGTGTTTATTAAGGATTATAACAGGAGGTACAGATGACGGAACTATTAGCTCCAGCTGGGAATATGGAAGCACTGAAAGCAGCCATCTCAAATGGCTGTGATGCAGTATATTTAGGAATGCAAAAATTTGGTGCGAGAGCATACTCGTCTAACTTTGATGTGGAAGCACTAGGAGAGGCAGTGAAATATGCCCACCTTAGAGATGTGAAAATTTATGTGACAATGAATACAATTGTATTTGAAGACGAAATAGAATCTATGAAAGAACAACTGCACCAGCTAAACGAAATAGGTGTGGACGGTGTTATAGTGCAGGATTTAGCGGTTTTTGACTATATCGTAAAAAACTTCGTAGATATGGAAGCTCATTGCTCAACTCAGATGGGAATAGATGACGTTGAAGGAACTCTGCTTTACAAAGAACTAGGAGCTAAGAGAGTTGTTTTGGCTAGGGAAGTCGATATTGCAAAAGTAAAGGATATAAAGCGAATTGCCAAGATTCCATTAGAGATTTTTGTTCATGGAGCCCTATGTGTTTCATATTCTGGAAATTGCCTAATGTCTGGTTTAATTGGATATCGAAGTGGCAACAGAGGTAGGTGTGTAGGTTCTTGCCGTAAGAGCTATGAAGTCATTGACAGAACAACAGGCACATCACTAGGGAATAGCTATATTTTATCTACAAAAGACCTTAACTCATTTGACCATATAGACGAATTAAGGGAAATTGATTCTCTAAAGATTGAAGGACGAATGAAAGAGCCAGCTTACGTTGCAAATGTAGTATCTCAATACAGGCTAGCACTAGATAACAAAGCTACAAGTGTAAACAAAGAAAACCTAAACAAAACATTTAACAGGACATACACCAAAGGGTACCTGTTTAATGAAGATGTAAAGAATATTACAAATATACAAAGACCTAACAATTTTGGATATGAAATAGGCAAAATAACAGAATCTTTTAAGGGGATGTATGAAATTACTCTCAAAAAGACTTTGAATCAGAACGATATAATTAGAATTAATCACAATAATGAGGATGTAAACTTATCTGTTGTGAAGCTATATAACCGAGAAGGCAACCTAATTAACAAGGCTGACGATGTTTGCTATATCAAAATCAAGGAAAACCTGTCAATGGGAGATGTGGTTTACAAAACCAAGGATTACCTTTATTACAAGGAGTTAGAAGCGACATTGGACAAGGAATTTAAACGTAGCAACCTTGATTTAAAGGTATACGCTTACCCAGGTTCAAAGCTGATTATTGACGGAGAAGGGCTAGGCGTTCAGTATTTATATGAAAGTGACGAGATAATCGGTGAAGCCATTAACAATCCAACAACAAAGGAAAACATTGAGAAACAGTTTAGTAGGTTAAAGGACACTGTGTTCACTTTAGGCGAAGTGGAGTTTGAAGAGTACAATGCTTTTGTTCCAGCGAAATTGCTAAACAATGCTAGACGTGAAATCGTAGAAGGTTTATATAATGCAAAGATTAACAGCAAGGGCAAAAAGACAAAAGAAGTAGAGGTAAAAGAAAAAATTGCTTTTGAGGTAAAGAAGCCTGTAATTACTGCAACAGTAACTACAAAGGAGCAATATGATGCGTGCATAAATGCGGGACTAACTGATGTTTACCTAGACAACATTATTAGAAGAAATCAAAACCAATACGAAAAAAAGGATGGGGAATTGCTGATTGGTGGTTATGGCGGTATCTATCATTACAGAGATACAAATCCGTTTGTCACAGACTACTCCTTAAATGTTGTAAATGCTGAAAGCTGTTACCAACTATACAAGCTAGGAGCCAAAAGGGTTACTCTATCTTATGAGCTAAACAAAGGCAGAATCAAGGAGTTGATTGAAGCATACTTTGCTGCAAACGATGGTTATCCAGCATTAGAAATGGTGGTTTACGGTAGAGCCCCATTGATGTTTACGAAATATTGCCCACTCAAAAAGATGAATCAGTGCGGAATGTGTAAGACGAAAAAATACGAAATAGAAGATGAGTATGGATCGTTTCCAATTATTTCTCATGATGATTGCACAACTACAATTATCAATGGTAAAATCTTGAACTTGCTAGATGAGATGGCATCAATTGAAGGCGTTGAGGCGTTTAGATTAAATTTCACGATTGAGTCAGAGCGAGAAGTGGCGAATGTTGTTAATACTGCTCTAAAGAAGTTAAATGGTTCTTGGAATAAGCCATGTTTCAATCAGGAAACAGACACAAGAGGACATTTTAACAAGGAAATTATATAATTAAATAAAAGTCCGATTCAAAGGAGGTATCCCAGTAAACTGGGTGACATCAAGGTCAACCTTTGCATTGGACTTTTTTGTTTATTTAATCATAATACTAGCAGCCATAAGACCTCGCTTGCCATTTTGGAAACGATGAGAAAAAAACATATCAGGGTTTTCTTTTGTGCAAAGTTCCATACAATGAATGTTAGGGGGTAGAACACCAGCACAAGTTAAAAGTTGCTTGTTAATCTCCCAAAGATCGATATATGATTTAGAGTCAAGGTGATAAATAAAATTATCATAGCTACTATCTCTATCAATAAAAGCTGCTGCCACATCGTGGTCAACTTGGAAACAATCCTGACAAAGGGAAGGTCCGATGCCAACAACTAAATTTGACGGATCAACTCCAAAAGAATCAATGAGTTTAGATACCATTTTTGCAGCAATTCCATAGAGTGTGCCTTTCCAGCCAGAATGTGCAAGACCAATGGAGCTTGTAACTGGATCGTAAAAATATATTGCATTGCAATCGGCGTGAATAGTTACAAGGGCAAGCCCTTTGACATTGGTAATTAGCCCGTCAATATCTTCATAATCTCGGTGACGAGTAATGCCTTTGCCACAATCATCCTTAGTAACTAAACGAATATTGTCAGTGTGAGTTTGGTTAGTCCACACGAAATCATCAAGGGTAATATTCATTACATCCGCCAAAATCTTGCAGTTTTCCATGCGGTTTTCCATAGAATCAAGCTCATTTGGGAAACCAAAATTCCAAGATTGGCAGCAGCCAGAGCTGACGCCACCAATCCTAGTTGTAAAAACATGGCTAAGGTGGGGTAACTTTTCAAAAGCCTTAAAGGTTAAGAATTTTGCATCACCTTTTGTGTTTAACCTATAAACATTAGTTTCATTTATCATAAAAAATCTCCATAACCATATGAGAATGCAAATATAAATTTTAACATTACCCTGGCAATTTAACTATTTAGTTAAATTGGCATATTTCATACCGTCTTCTTTAAGTGTTTCAATTCCAAGCTTTGTTACTTCTTTTTTTGATGGATCATATATAACTACAAAGTCTGTTATATCTTTTGGTGCCTGCTTGAAGTGACCAATTAAGTAAATATCATTGATAGTATCAATGTTCTTTAGATCTATAAATTCTTTGTCACTAGCTTCCTCAGAAATAGCAATATCAAAGTCATTTGAATCAATTTTGTAGTCAAAATGTTTCGCTATATTTTGCTCAGCATAAGTGGTCAACTTGTTTTTTAAAGCAGTCACATCAGGATTAGAGTTATCTGCACCACAACCTGTCAACATACCTAGAACCAATACCAAACTTAATACAACTGTTACAATTTTTTTCATATCTATTACCTCCGTATATAATGTGAATCAATATCCTATGGGTCAAAGTATACACAAAAATAACGGATAAAAAAATCGAAGTACCTTACAGTTATCGAACAAATTTGTAAGAAAGCTTTTGGGTTATATTGCTTTGATTTGATCTACAATGCGAATTACGTCGGCAAAAACGCCATAACCAGTTTGGGTAGTTTCAAGCCCATACTGGAGTGTAGTCAGTTTGCCCATCAAATCAGTATAAACTGATAGGACAGCAACTAAATCTTTGTCAGCGAACACGTCATTGTTAGAAACCTGACAAGGGGCAACCTTTGCTATAACCTTGCCAGATGAATCTCTAGTGCCGCTACAAATGAGTTTAATCACATTGCCATTTTCAGCTGCATTATTTATGTCTTCAATGGTTACATCTTCAATACCAGTCCTATCAACGTCCATAGGTGTTATATTTGCATCCATCAAAACATTAAGCAGAACTGTCAACTTGGCTGTAGCGTCCCAGCCCTTTGTGTCCATAGAAACGTCAGCCTCCATAAACCCTTCTTCTCTGCCTTTTTGGATAATTTCATCGTAAGGTATACCTTTTGCCATTTCTTTCAAAATATAATTTGTAGTTGCATTGAATATCCCTTCTACTTTGCTAATTTGGCAATATTGTAAGCAGTTATCAGCCATATTGAAAACAGGTGTGCCTGCCATAACTGTTGTTTCAAAATAAAATTTTACATTGTTTTTAATGGCAAGGTTTTTTAATTCACCATAGTGCCAGGCTAGAGGACCTTTGTTGGCTGATACAACGTGTTTGCCTCTGTTTAAGGCTGACCTAATATGGTCTGTAGCTGGCAACCCTGTTTCAATATTTAATGGTGAAAGCTCAAGTAAAATATCGTAGTCTACAGTATTTGCAATTTCTAGAGCATTTAAGTTGGTGTACTCGTCCTTTGACTTGTCAAATGAGCCTAGTTCCTCAAGCTGCTTTGTGGCTTCTGCAAGATCAATTCCAGTTTGGTTAACTAGTGAACCATGTGAGCCTGTTGCAATAGCTACCACCTTTAAATCACAGTTGGTATTTGCTTGTATTTCGTCATGTTTTGATTGAAGTATTCTGGCAAAAGCTTTGCCAGCGACACCGTATCCTAACATAGCTATTTTGATATTTTTCATAGTAGTGCCTTTCGTTTTTATTACATATCTACATTGATTCCAATGCCTTGTGCCTTCGCTCGAGTTATGGCAACATTGGCAGCGACTAAATCGAGGATATAAAGTCCAGTTCCATCAAAGATTGTAATTTCATCTGGATTTTCCCTACCTTTGACCTTGCCGCATAGTAAATCCCCAATTTCTCCGGTAATATCTGATGGTGAAATTATTGATTTTTGAAGAGGTATTTCCATTTCTCCAACTCGGATACATTGATCCTTGTCATCGGCATAGATTTTTGCGTTTTGAAAGATTGTTTCATCAATTTCCTGTTTACCTTCCATGTCTGAGCCAAGGCAGGTTAAATGTGTTCCAGCCTTAATCCAGTCTTTATGAATTAAAGGTGTAGTGGAAGGTGTAACTGTTATTATGGCATCTGCCAATCTAGTGGCAGATTCTAAGTCATTGCTCGCTTCAAATTTTGTATTCATAGAATCCACGTCAAATTGTGATTTTAGCTGTTCCTTAATATTGTTAGCCAGATTTTGAGCGTTTCCATAGTTAATTGGGTCGAATATCATAACTTTTTCAAGTTCTGGTCGCAAAATCAGCGTTGCCGCAATTTGGAATGGAGCTTGTTTACCAGCTCCTAAAATTAACAAGGTTTTGCTATCCTTTCTAGCTAGGGCATTTATACTAACTGCGCCTGCCGCTCCTGTCCTCATACATGTAATATATGATGCATCCATAATTGCCAAAGGTATGCCTGTATTAGAATCATATACCATCATTATCCCATTAAATGGATTTAGTCCATTTTGGACATTGCCAGGAAAGTTGTTTAGCATTTTTAGTCCATGTAGCTGGACACCTTTCACATAACCCGAGCGAATATCCATTGCAGCGTGTTCTTCCTCAAATTCATAATTCACAAGAGGCCAGATAACGGACTTGCCTTCAGATTTAAGCATATATACCTTTTGAACTTGCTCTATAACTTCTCTCATATCTATAACTTTTATTACATCATTACGTGATAATATTATTGTCCCCATGATTTTAATCTCCTTTTTGAATTACTTATCAGACCTTGCCATTAATCCCATTTAGTTAGGTATTTTGCAAATCTTGCAAGTCCGCCTTTGAGTGCCTCAGGATCTCCAAAAGCTCCGTAGCCAACTCTAATTGTATTTGGCATATCGAAATAATCTCCAGGGACAAACAATATTTTGTCCTCCTCCATTGCATCAATTGCAAGGGTTTCAGAGTCTACATCATAGTCATATTTAATTAAGCAAGTTGTGCCCATAGGATCATCAATGAGGGTTAGTTTTGGTTGAGTGCTTACCCACTCTTTAATGATTTCTTTGTTAGGAAGTAGTATGTTTCTAGCACGTTCAAACATTGCCTGGTAATTTTCAAGGGCAATTGATGCAATTATTTCGTCAATAATACCACAGCAAATGGTGTTATATGAACGTCTAGTCTTGAAGTTTTCGTACATTTCTTCGTCTTTGCATACAATCCAGCCTATTCTAGTTCCTGCCATGGAAAACATTTTGGAAAGTGAGGACACTGAGATTGCCTTGTCATAGTTAAAATCAAGGATTGAAGGCATATATTCTCTAGCAAGCCCACGATACATTTCATCACAAAGAACGTATGCACCATATTCTTTGGCTAACTCAACAATTGATGATAGAACTTCACCACCAAAGTATTTGCCAATAGGATTATTTGGATTTGTCAAAACAATACATTTAGTCTTTTTGTCGCAAAGTTGCCTTAGCTTTTGGAAATCAATTTCGTAGTTGTTTGATTCCTCGAGCTGATAAATTCTGGTTTCAATGTTAATTGATTTAGGTATATCGTAATGTTGCTGATATGATGGCTTAATTACCACGCAGTTTTCATCCAGTTCTAGCAGTCCCATTAGCACAATATCGTTTGCACCAGTGCCACCATGAACCATCATAACCTGATCAGGGCTAACATTTCCCTTTGGATATATTCCAGCAACAGCAGCCTTAACCCTTGGTGAACCAGTAGCATCTCCATGGTGATAATGTAAACTCATAGTTTCCATATCTTTCATAAATGCGCCTTGATCCTCACCAGTTACTGAGAAAAGCTCATCCATAGTAATAGCTTTGACGCAACTAGAACCTAGGTTAACCTGTGCCAAAGAATCCATAGGATTTAGCCATTCTTCTACTCCAAACCATGCCATTTTCATAATGATTACCTCCTTTAATAACCGCTTCTCTACCTTGATTTTAGTATACTTTATCTCTATTAAATAAAAAAGCGATTTTTGACAAAGTTTTGAAGAATGAGGAGACAGTGTACAAAATTTTGCGAAGAAACAATGGTTGCATAGGGAAATATTTATCATAATTGTTGACATAAGGAGTCAAAAAGTATATTATTGCATAATAGTTAGCGTATGCTAACGCAAGTTAGAACAAAAATAAGGAGGAATTAGGAATGGCAGACTTAAAAGAATTAGGAATTTTTGCAGCAGGAATTATTGCAGGAACAGTAGGGCTAAAAGTACTTATAACAGATGAGGCAAAGAAGGTTTATGCTCACTGTACAGCGGCAGGTTTAAGAACGCAAGAGTACATTATGGAAACAGCATCCTTGGTGGAAGAAAATGTAGGAGATATATTGGCTGATGCTAAGGAAATTAACGAAAAAAAAGCACAAGCGAGAGAAGCTAAAGAAGGGTGTAGCTGTGGCTGCATGGAAGAACAGTGTGAGGCGAATGAGGGTGAAGCTACTAAGGAGGCTCAATAAGTATGGAATTTCAAATTCGGCATCAAGCCAAAGGAAGAATGAGAATTCACTTATCTGGCAGCAAAATATGCTATGACGAAATGGATATACTTGAACACCATATCACCAAACTAGAGGGAGTAAATAAGGTAAAGATATTTAAAGCAACAAACAATGTGGTAATTGAATATATATCGAAGAGAGAAACTATAATAGAGACTCTAATACTTCTAGACTTACAAAAAGAAACCTTAATAAGCAATATACCTACCAAAGCTGGTAGAGAAATTAATGAGCTTTACAAAAGAAAGCTTATTATGAAATGCCTAAAAAGGTTGTTCTTTAAAACATTTATGCCAGTGGCAATAGGCAAACCAATAATGGTAATGAGGGCGTTTAGCTATGGATTGCGAGGACTAAGATCCTTGACAAGTGGCAAGCTAAAGGTCGAGTTACTTGATGGCGTGGCTGTATGTGTGGCAGCTGGTAGAGGGGATTATGGTGTGGCAGGTTCAATAATGTTCCTACTAGAAATAGGAGGTATATTAGAAGAATGGACACGCAAAAAATCCATAGACGATTTAGCCAAAGCTATGTCAATTAAAACAGAAAAAGTCTGGGTTAAATGGAAGGGCGAAGAAATCTTAGTTCATACAGAAGCAGTAGCAGAAAACGATGTAATCGTAGTTAGGATGGGAACTGTTATCCCACTTGATGGCGTTGTTGTAGCTGGAAATGCCCTTGTAAATCAGTCTAGTTTAACAGGGGAACCTTTGCCAGTACAAAAGGAAGTAGATGGATACGTATATGCGGGAACTTTTGTAGAGGAAGGTGAGCTGGAAATTTCTGTGCGTAAAACATCAGGAGAAACTAAATATGAACAGATTATAACTATGATTGAGGATTCTGAAAAATTAAAATCCAAAGCAGAGGACAATGCGACTAAGCTAGCAGATAGGTTAGTACCTTGTAGCTTCCTTGGCACTGCACTTGTATATCTATTTACTAGAAACATTGGCAAAGCCATGTCAGTGTTACTTGTGGATTTTTCCTGTGCATTAAAGCTATCAATGCCAATTGCTGTTTTGGCAGCAATGAAGGAAGCCGCAGGATATAATATTTCTGTCAAAGGTGGCAAATATATGGAAGCAATAGCAGAGGGAGACACAATTGTTTTTGACAAAACAGGAACCCTTACCAAGGCAGAACCAAAAGTGGCTGACATTGTTTTGTATGATAGTCTTAATGAAAATCAGTGTCTAAAAATTGCAGCCTGCTTGGAAGAACATTTCCCACATTCAGTTGCAAAGGCTGTTGTCCTTGAAGCTGAAAAACGAAATCTAAAGCACAGGGAAATGCACTCAAAGGTTGAGTACATTGTTGCACATGGTATTGTTTCAACAATTAAGGACAAGAGGGTTCTAATTGGTAGTCATCATTTTGTTATTGAGGACGAAAAGTGCGAGATTCCAAAAGATGGAGAAGAAAAATTCAAGAACCTAAAGGAAGAGTTTTCCCATCTACACCTAGCAATTGGTGGCAAGGTGGTAGGGACAATTTGTATCGAAGACCCTGTCAAAAAAGAAGCAAAGGAAGTTATAGAAAAGCTAAAGAGCCTTGGAATTACTAAGGTTTTAATGATGACAGGCGACAGTCAAAAAACTGCAATGTCAATTGCAAAGGAAGTTGGCATTGATCAGGTATATGCAGAAGTCCTACCAGAGGACAAAGCTGAGTTTGTAGTAAATGAAAAAAGCCTTCAAAGAAAGGTTATAATGATTGGCGATGGCATTAATGATTCGCCGGCATTATCGGCGGCAGATGTTGGAATTGCAGTTAGCAGTGGAGCAGAAATCGCTAGAGAAATTGCGGATATTGTAATTGCTGACGGAGATCTTTATGAACTTGTTACTCTAAAAATGTTAAGTGACAAGTTAATTAAAAGAATTAGAAGGAATTATAAGTTTGTAATAGGTTTCAATTTCGGGCTTATATGTCTTGGAGTTGCTGGAGTTTTGACACCTGCATCTTCGGCACTTTTGCATAACGTATCAACAATAGGAATTAGCCTAGAGTCTATGACTAAGTTGTTGAAATAGGTAATTGTCTATCCAAAAAAGCGAACCATATTTTTGAGTATGGTTCGCTTTTGTCTATTAAAACTGAAATAGATATCCTGAGAATTACTCGTTATTTTCAAGCATCGTATCATAATGTAGTAAGGCTTCCTGACATTGGTCAACATTTAATTCGGAGTATCTAAGTAATAGCACATTACAAAAAAGCATAGGCACTATGTAAGAGTTAAAGAATGAATCATAATGTTCAATGGCAATTGCAAAATTATCGGCTTGCAATTGTTTAGCTGTAAGTTCAGACGAAGTCAAAATTAACACCCTTGCACCTTGTTCCTTTGCATAATTTGAGGCCCAATATTCGTCACTTAATGTGGTAGGGTATGCAGTAAGCAAAAATACATCTTCAGAATTTATGTGAAATAGCTTTTCACGCAGAGTAAGCCCTTCTTCATATACGGGTACACAATTAACGCCCATAATGTTTAGATAGTTTTGCAAGAATGAGACAATTACTGAGTCGGAACCGATTCCCATAAGGTACAAGGTTCGACAATGTGAAATTGCATCACAAAAATCGTCGATTTTTTGTATATCAAAAAATTTTATAAAATTTCCAATATCATTTTGTATTGAAGAAAAATAGTCAGAAATATATTCATTGTATTTCTTGTTCTTTAATCCCTGTGAATAATAATAGCTCTTTTGCTTGGATGAATATTCCTTCTTTAACTGATTTTTATACTCGATAAAACCAGTGAATCCTAGAGCCTTGGCAAAACGTATAACTGCTGCATTGCTAACATTTGCAGCACTTGCAAGCTCTGTAGAACTAAGAAGCATACTTTCTTGGTAGTTGTCAACAACAAATCGCCCGACTTTTTTGTGTGTTGGTGACAATTTGTTGAAATTTTCGTTGATTAATTGCTTAATGTTTTTTTTGTCCATAGATTTTATTCCTCCAAGGACAGTATAACATTTGTATGATTAAAAACAAGGCAATTGACCATTTTTTTTGCCTTGACATGAATAAAAATAATCATATAATAAACGTATAAATAAATTCTTTCAATTGTTAAAAAATTTCGTTATTTAGAAGGAGGAACAACATGGCAGATCATGAAGAAAAAAAGACGCCAGAAATAAGCGATGATATTTACGATATTTCTGCGGCAGAAGAAACAAAGAAATGGGCTTGGCTTTCAAACATTCACCCACTAATGATTGTATTTGGTATTATCGTTTTGGTATCACTAGCTACATATATTATTCCAGGTGGACAGTATGAGAGATATGAAGTAGCAATTGAAGCTTTGGGAGGAGATACTAGAGAACTTATTGTACCAGGATCTTTCCACTTTGCTGAATCAGTACCACAAGGATTTTCAAAAATTTGGACATCATTTATGGTGGGTGCAATGGATGCAGCTGATATTAGTTTCACTATTTTCTTATGTGCGGGTGCATTTACAGCAATTATCGCAACAGGGGCAGTGACAAATGGAATTAATACTCTAGCTAAGCGTTTTGGCACAAAAGCTTACGTTCTAATTCCAATTTGCATATTTGTCTTTGGACTAGGCGGAGCAACATACGGAATGTATGAGGACTCTATACCTTTTGTACTGGTACTAGTACCTTTAGCTTTGGCTATGGGATTTGACTCAATGACTGGACTTATGACAGTACACTTTGCAGTAGCTGTTGGTGCATCTTCTGCATTTATGAATCCATTTACTGTTGGTGTTGGACAGGCTCTTGCTGAAGTTCCAATGATGTCAGGCATTGGAGTGAGAATTGGATTATGGATTGTAATGATGGCAGCAACAAGTGCTTATGTGTTACGTTACGCATTTAAAGTCAAAAAGAACCCATTGCTATCATCTTGTTACGAAACAGATTTGCAAAAGAGAAAAGATCTTGCAGGATTTAACACAGACGATCTAAAGGGACTAAGCTTTAGAGATGGAATGGTATTAATTACATTAGCAGCGAGCATGGGGCTTATGGTTTATGGAGTTATTGAATGGGGATGGTGGTTTAACGAAATCGGATCAATATTCATCTTTATGGGCGTAATTATCCCATTAATCGGTGGAATGAAAATAGGGGAAGTTATTAATCAAAACATTGAAGGTATGACAACTGTAATTTCAGCGGTACTTTTAATAAGTGCTTCAAGAGTTATTACTGCAATTTTGACAGATAGTAATACAATGGATACAATTCTTTTCTATATGTCAAATACACTTGTGGCAATGCCAAAAATTTTCTCTGTAGTAGTAATGTTCCTTGTATCATCAATTGCGATGTTATTTATCCAGAGTTCATCAGGACTTGCAGCTACACTAATGCCAATTATGGCGCCACTTGGAGATTTATTAGGAATTTCAAGACAGACAGTGGTATCTGCATATGCTCTTGGAAGTGGTGCGTTTGGATGGATCGTTCCTTGGGAAGGCGTAAACTTTGCAATGTGTTCATTGGCAGGCGTAGCATTCTTTAAATATCTAAAGGAAGCTGCAAAATTTGTATTTACAGTATACATACCAATATCTATTATTGGGCTAGTCTTAATGACACTATTAAATTATGGTTAAAAATTAAGGAGAATTAAATGAGCAATTTGTTAGAACGTTTCTGCAAATATGTTAAGATTGACACAGCATCTATAGAAGATGCTGATGTCATTCCAAGTTATGAAGGACAAAGAGATTTAGCAGAAATCTTGAAAACCGAAATGGAAGAGTTAGGGCTTGTTGATGTTGAAGTGACTCCAGATTGCTTCGCTTTTGGAACATTGCCAGCAAGTGAAGGCTATGAACATGTTAAGCCAATGGGTCTACTAGCTCACTTAGATACTGCACCGGACTGTGTAGGTAAAAATGTAGTACCTTGTATACATAAGAATTATGATGGTGGAGTAGTTGTTTTGCAAAACGGAATTAAAATTGACCCAGCAACTTATCCAGAAATATTACAGTATAAAGGCGATGATATAGTTACATCAGACGGAACAACATTGCTAGGGGCAGATGACAAATCTGGAATAGCAATTATTATGACAGCAATTGAAGAATTGGTGAATAACAAAGAAATAAGGCATGGAGAAATTAAACTTGCATTTACACCAGACGAAGAGGTTTCGGTAGGTGGAGCATCAATTTTCGACGTGAATAAATTCGGCGTAGACTTCGGAATAACTGTCGATGGTGATGGCATTGGTACAATGAACTATGAAACATTTAACGCTTTTTACTATAAGGTTATAGTTAATGGCAATAACATTCACCCTGCTGAGGCAAAAGGCAAGATGGTAAATGCAAGCTATATTGCTATGGAGTTTGACGGAATGCTTCCTAAGGGAGAGAGAGCTGAATATACAGAGGGGCATGAAGGATTTACACATCTATATGAAATGGAAGGTGAAGTTGAATCGGCGAGCCTTGGATATATCTTGAGAGATTTTGAAAAAAATGGTTTGACTGAGAAGATAGATAGATTTGAAGAAATCGCCAAAACATTAAATGATAAATACGGGGAAGGTACAATTAAGCTGGAGGGTGAATATGAATATAGTAACCCAAAGGAAATTGTTCTTAACAAAGATGGCTTACTTGAAATGTGTGAGGAAGCGTATAGGCAATGTGGGATAGAACCAATAATTGAACCAATTCGTGGCGGAACAGATGGCTCTACACTTGCAGATAAGGGGCTTGCTTGTATGAATCTATTTATGGGAGGCCATAATTATCACAGTACGAGAGAGTACGTTTCAGTTGATGCAATGATAAAAGCTAAGGAAATTTTAATAAAAATGATGGAGCTAAATACAAAGAGGTAGAGTAAATGAAAATGCCAAAAGATATGATTATAGATTATTTCAAAAAATTAAGCAGCATTCCAAGACCAAGTGGAAATGAGGAACTAGTTAGAGATTACATAGTGAAATGGGCAAATGAAAATGGCTACAAAGTTGAGGTAGACAAAATTGGTAATGTAATTGTTGACTGCAGTGCCAAAGATGGTTACGAAAACAAGGAAAAGGTGATTTTGCAGGCACACATGGATATGGTATGTGTGGCAGATGAAGAGCTAGATTATGAGCCTACAAAAGATGCAATTAAAGTCGTGGAAGACGGTGATTATCTTCATAGCGAGGGAACTAGTCTTGGTGCTGATAATGGAATGGGAATGGCAATTATGCAGTATCTGGCAGATCAGGTCACTATGCGAGGTCAGCTAAAACTTATATTCACTGTTGATGAAGAGGAAACTACAATAGGAGCAATGGAGCTAGATTCAAAAGAGTTAGATGCAAAATATTTAATTAATCTAGATTCAGATGTAAGCGACAAAGTTATGATAAGCTCAGCAGGATCAGTTGTGGTTTCAGGCAATCAGGGGAATGTTAAGGAAAAAAGCTCAATCAATGATGGTTTTGCCATAAAGATTAGAGGCTTGGCAGGCGGTCACTCTGGTGATGATATAAACAAAAATAGGACAAATGCTATTGTGCTTGGTGCAGAAATTTTGAAGGAAATGAGTACCAAGGGAATAGTGTGGGAATTAAGCAGTTTTGAAGGCGGAACTGCTTCAAATGGAATTCCATCTAGTGTAGACATTTTGGGAAATTCAACTGAAATTGAGCAAATAGAAGAAATCGTAAGAAATGCAGAAATCAAGGTTAAAGATGGAAGCGTTGACGATAATCAAGTAAAAATTACGGCTACAAAAACGGCTCAAAATGAATGGATAATAAATAAGGAAGAAATTATAAACTATGTATTGTCAATTCCAAATGGCGTGATTGCAATGTCCAAGGGGGTAGATGGGCTAGTTGGCACATCTTCAAACATTGGAATTTTGACAGTAAACAAAGATGTACTAGAATATGCAATACTTGCTAGAGCGGAAATCGGCAGTGACTTAGTTGATGTGGCAAATCAAATCAAAGAGATTGCAACTTCGAATAATATTCAGTGTGAATTTGGAGACTTTGCCCCGTCTTGGCCAGCTGATCAAGACAGTCAGTTGCTAGGGAAACTACAAGAAGCCTACAAAAGGGTTACAGGAGAATTTCTTGAGCCTATTGCAGTACATGCAGGTCTTGAATGTGCTGAATTTAGAGCAAAGAACAAAGATATTGAATTAGTTTCAATTTCTCCTGACGTGGAACATGGTCATTCAACAAGGGAGCGAGTATATATCCCTTCTATACAAAAAATCGCAGAAGTACTAGAATGTTTACTAAAGGAAATTTAATAATAGATATTATATTCTAAAGATTGAAGGGTATTAACATGAATAAATTAAATGGAAACCAAATTAAATTTGCAATGGTAGTTTTAATGACATTGGGAAGTCTAAAATCGTTTCTCCCGGCTAACTTAGCTATATTATATACGGTTTTGGCGACAACTGCTGTAGGCTGGTTTGCCTTTGCAGCTGTTGAGGGTGTGAGTCATACCTCAAGTATAATTAAATACAATGTTAGGCTTTATGCTGGAGCTATAATACTATTTGTTGGAAATGTTGTTATAAATACAGGGTTTGGAATGGCAAAAGCCCCAATAGGTGATAATGGGTTTTTGACTTTAGCCTTTGGTGTAACAGCAATTACAGCATTTAGCAAAATTAGAATGGATCAAATGACGAGTGAGAAACTTCTAAAGTTAAGCATAGGCGTAATTACAATGGCATTAGGATTTGTAAGCCAATACGGGTACATTGTAATACCAGTAATGATTATTTCTTATTTCCTAAGGAAAAACCAGACAAGGCGAGAGTATGGATTGATTATACTATCCATGCTATTGCTAGCCTCAAGTATTTTTGCGGGGCTGAAATCAGGGAATATAATGGTTGAAATTCTTGCAAAACCTGATTTTGCTTTTATAATTATGGTTCCATTTTTGAGATTATATTCAGGACAAAAGGGCAGTATGTCAAAGGTGCTGCAATATGGATTTTATTGTTACTACCCAGTACATTTGTGGATAATAACTATTGTCTTAAACTTAATATAGCAAATAACAAAGAAATGTTCTAAAGTGAACCCCAAAGTTTGGGGTTCATTTTTATATCCATATAAATAATATTTGGGCAAAAAATCATTGAAAAAATCTGCAACTGTGTTATAATAAAAAAACGTTAGATTACAAAAAACTGAACGGTAGTTGAGAATGAAAGGGGAAATGCTTTGCCAGAAAAGGCAAATGCAAAACTAGATATGAAAAAAACAGGAGCAGTATTAGTTGCAGCAGGACTTTCTTCGAGAATGAAAGCATTTAAACCAGCATTGCCATTTGGAGACTCTACTGTAGCAAACCATACAATTAATAAACTAAAGAAATTAAATGTTGATCCAATAACTGTTGTCACTGGACATAAGGCTGAAGAATTAAAGAAGCATATTTTTTTTGACAACGTTAGATACGTAAAGAACGAACGATATAGTGAAACTCAAATGTTTGATTCAGTTATCTTAGGTGTTGAAGACATAAAAGATAAATGCGACAGAATTATGATTATGCCAATGGATTTACCTGCGATTTTGGAAGATACGCTAAAAAAGGTTTTAAGTGTAGATGCAGCCCTAGTGAGGACTACATTTAATGGGAACCCAGGACACCCTATAATGATTAGCAGTGATTTTGCAGCAACACTAAAGGATTATAAAGGCGAAGGTGGACTAAGGGGAGCAATGGAAGGCTACAGTCTCCCGATTACAAACCTTGACGTAGATGATGCAGCAGTATGCTTTGATATTGACACTCCAGAGGAATACAACAAATTAATTGAGTGGAACTATGAGAGAGGCGAAGGGTACCCTATAGGTATTGAAGTAGAGGTTAAACTAAAGGCTAGAGAAACATTCTTTGACCTTTCGGCATATAAGCTAATTGAGGCAGTGGACACTTTAGGTTCATTGCAACAAGCATGTATGGAAGTGGGGCTTTCCTATTCCAAAGGAAGCAAAATGATTAAAAGTATAGAACATCAATTAGGGTTTTCAGTAGTTGAACGATGGACAGGAGGCAGTGGCGGAGGTGGCGCTGTTTTGACAGAAGAAGGTCTAAGGCTAAAGGAAAATTACCAAAAATTCTTAGAAGAGCTTCAAAGTGAAGCAGACAAAGTATACAAAAAGTATTTTAGAAAAGGTCTAAGGGGATAGGAGCAATTGTGAGAAATTTATATCTAGTTAGACATGGTATGCCAGACTTCAAAGATGGAATTAAGCTTTGCATAGGCAGAACGGAAATAGATCTAGGAGAAACAGGCAAAGAAGAATGCAAAAAGCTTAGGGAGTTTTTTGCAAAAAAGAATATAAGTAAAGTTTACACAAGCCCATTAATTAGGTGTGTAAATACTGCAAAGATTATTGCAGATGACAGACTTGATGTAGAAATTGAACCAGGACTTATGGAAATTTTTATGGGTGAGTGGGAAGGTGTTCCCCTAAAGGACATAAAAAAGGACTTGGAATCTGAGCCGGTTACTGGGGAAAAACGAATAAATGGTCTAATGCGAATGGAAAGGGCGTTAAAAGCTATTTTGGAGCGCTCTAGTGGCGACATAATTTGCGTCGCACATGCAGGAATTAACTGTGCATTTATTTCAAAGGTTATAGGTGAGCCTCTGGAGCAATCGAGGGGAATAAGGCAGCCTTATGCCTGTTATAACCATTTTGAAATTGATGATAATATGAATTTTAGGGCAATAGAAATAGGAATGTTGCCAAAGTAATGATATAGAAAAAAGAGGAAAATATGAGAAAGCTATTTAAGATTTTAAAAGAACAAATGGAAGCTGGAAACAGCATAACAATGGTATCAGTTACAGGGAGTTCTGGTTCAACACCAAGAGGTGCAGGGGCAAGAATGCTAGTTGGCAAAGAAGGTAGAATTTACGGAACAATTGGTGGTGGTGCTGTTGAGTACCTATGCCAGCAAAAAGCTCAAGAAGTACTAGAAACAAAAAAATCATTTAATGAAAGTTACAGATTAAAGCCAAATCAAGTTCAAGACTTAGGAATGATTTGTGGGGGAGATGTTGATTGCTACTTCCAGTATATTTCAAATGATGACGAAAAAGTTAAGGCTTTGGTAGAACATGGACTTGCACTTTTTGCTGATGAGGAAGATGCTTGGCTAATTACAGATATTACAGAAGGGCAAAGCTCTCAAATGGGAATATACAGTCAGGCTTTTGGAACGTTTGGAATTGAAGTTAGTGAAGAAATTACTAATGATCTGCAAAGTAAGCCTTACAGAATTGAAGTGGAAGGCAAGAAATACTATATTGAACAAATTAACGAAACAGGTAAGGTCTATATCTTTGGTGGCGGTCACGTTGCACAAGAATTAGTACCAACACTAGCAAGAATTAAATTTAGATGTCTAATTCTTGAAGATAGAGAAGACTTCGCCAAAAAGGAACTATTTGATGGAGTTATAGAAACTAGGATAGTAGATATGTTAAACCTTTCAGATGTATGCGTAGAAATCACAAAGAATGACTACATTTGTATAATGACGAGAGGACATAAGGACGATTATGAAATCCAAAGACAGGTACTAAAGACACCAGCAAGATACATTGGTGTAATAGGAAGTAAGCGAAAAACTGCCAAAGTATTTGAGAAACTTAGAGCAGATGGATATAATGACAACGATCTTTGCAGAATTACTGCACCAATTGGACTTCCAATTTTGGCAGAAACACCTGCAGAAATAGCTGTAAGCATAGCAGGAGAATTAATTAACGAAAGGGCTAAGGAGAAATAAAGATGAAAGTAATTAAAACGGTAGATGCGGAAGGTGCAGTTTTATGTCACGATATTACTCAGATAATTAAGGGAGTAACTAAAGACGCTGTTTTTAGAAAAGGGCACGTGGTAACAAAAGAAGATATTCCAGTGCTTTTGAGCGTTGGCAAGGATCAACTTTATGTTTGGGAAAACAAAGAAGGCATGCTTCACGAAGATGATGCTGCAGAAATATTGTGCGAAATGTGCATCAACGACAATATGAATCGTTCAAATGCAAAGGAAGGCAAGATTGAACTTTTTGCAAATTGTCATGGATTACTAAAAGTGAATAATGATGCACTTAAAGCTGTAAATAGCTTTGGCCAGCTGATGATTGCAAGTATACATGGAAACTTTGCAGTTCACGAAGGTGACAAAATTGCAGGGACAAGAATTATTCCACTAGTAATAGAAGAAGAAAAAATGCTAAAAGCTAAAGACAAGGTATTAGAAATCACCAATGGAAATCCAATATTTGAAGTTAAACAGTTTAAAGGCAAGAAGGTAGGCATTGTAACAACTGGTAACGAGGTTTTTTATGGAAGAATTAAGGATACTTTTACACCAGTTATAGTCAATAAAATTGCCGAATTTGGTGGAACTGTACTAGAACATATAATTCTTGAAGATGATGACAAAAAGGTTACAGCTGCAATTTTAGATTTAATAGAAAAAGGCGCAGATACAGTGCTTTGCACAGGTGGTATGAGTGTTGACCCTGATGACAAAACTCCTCTAGCAATTAGAAATACTGGGGCAGATATTGTTTCATACGGCGCACCAGTTTTGCCAGGAGCAATGTTCCTGCTTGCATACTTTAACAAAGAAGGTAGAGAAAACCCAATTGCTGTAATGGGATTGCCAGGATGCGTTATGTACGAAAAGCGTACAATTTTTGATCTAATCTTGCCAAGGGTAATGGCAGATGATATGGTAACTGCTGATGATTTAGCAGGGCTTGGACAGGGAGGACTATGTCTATCATGTACACCATGTACTTTCCCTCAATGTAGCTTTGGTAAGTAAGGGTAATTAAAGAGAGTTTCGTAGGAGAAATAAATGAACGAGTTTACACATTTTGATAACAAAGGGAATGCGATAATGGTTGACGTTAGTGAGAAAAACGATACAACTAGAGAAGCAATTGCCCTTGGAACTATAACAATGTCAAAGGAATGCTTTGACAAGGTTAAAGCCGGAGATATGAAGAAAGGCGATGTGCTTGCAATTGCAAGGATTGCAGGAATTATGGGAGCAAAAAAGACTCCAGATTTAATTCCATTATGTCATATTCTAAATTTAAGCAAGGTTGAGATCGAGTTTGAGCTTGATGAAGAAACATCTTCCATTACAGCAAGCTGCACAGCCAAAACGGTTGGCAAAACTGGGGTTGAAATGGAAGCGCTTACAGGGGTAAATGTTTGCCTCTTAACTATTTATGACATGTGCAAAGCAGTAGATAAAGGTATGGAGATAACCAATATACACCTTCTGAAAAAAACAGGGGGCAAAAGTGGAACATGGATGCGAAAGGTAGTGGAATAAAGTGAGAGATTCCCATGATAGAAATATAGATTATATGAGAATATCTATTACGGACAGGTGTAATCTTAGATGCACATATTGCATGCCTATGGGCGTTGAGCTTTTTTCTCATGATGAGGTATTAAGCTATGACGAAATCGTTATGGTTTGTAGAGAGGCTGTAAAGCTTGGCATAGTTAAGTTCAAGATCACAGGGGGAGAACCTTTAGTGAGGAAGGATTGTGCTAAGTTAATTAAGAGCATTTATGAGATTGATGGTGTGAGAGATGTAACCCTAACTACAAATGGGGTTTTGCTAAAGAAACAACTAAATGAGTTAATTGAAGCAGGTCTAAAATCAGTAAACATCAGCCTTGATAGTATTGATAGAGAGAGATACCAAAAGATAACAGGTTTTGATAGTTTAAATGATGTTTTGGAATCAATAGAAGCCGCAGTAAAAGCTGGGCTAAAGGTCAAGATTAATTCTGTACTTCATGACGAGGATTACAAAGATGACTTCAATAAACTTTTGGAGTTTCCAAAGAAATACAAAATAGATTTAAGATTTATTGAAATGATGCCTATTGGATATGGCTCAGAATCATATCTTGTATCAAATGAAAGCCTTTTGAACCATATAAAGAGTATCTATAAAGGCGTTGAAACAGAAATGAAGCCGAGAGGTAATGGCCCTGCAATTTATTACAAAATTGAGGAATTTGAAGGTTGTGTTGGATTTATTAGTGCAATACATGGTAAGTTTTGCGACAAGTGTAATAGAATAAGGATGACATCAACAGGTGAAGTTAAGTTTTGTCTATGCTTTGAAAAGCACGTTAATATTAAGGATGCAATTAAAGCTGGAGATACAAAGGCGATTAATGAGTTACTCAAAGAAGCAATTCTATCAAAACCAGAAAAGCATTGCTTTGAAGAGCTTGAAAACGTAACAGAATTTAAAAAGATGGCGCAAATAGGCGGTTAAAGTATAAGTGAAACAGAAGGGAAATATAATGGGTAAAATAGTCGGAATTTGCATTAGCGAAAAAAAGGGTACACAAAAAAGTGAAGTACCAAAGGCAAATTTATTAGTTGATTTTGGAATTGAAAATGATGCACATGGTGGCAAATGGCACAGACAGGTAAGTCTACTTTCTTTTGAAAAAGTTGAAGCATTTAGAGCTAAGGGTGCAGAAGTTGATTTTGGTGCATTTGGAGAGAACTTAATTATTGAAGGTTTTGATTTTAAGGAGTTACCAGTAGGAACGAAATTCAAAATTGGAGATGCACTTTTAGAATTAACTCAAATAGGTAAAGAATGTCATACTCATTGTGCGATTTATCAAAAAATGGGAGATTGCATTATGCCGAGAGAGGGTGTATTCACTCAGGTTCTAATTGGTGGTGAAATTACAGTAGGTGATGAAGTTACAATGATTGAGCCAGACAAGGATAGACCATTGACAGCTGCAGTTGTTACCCTAAGTGACAAAGGTGCAGAGGGAGAGAGAGTTGATGGTAGTGGTCCAATTATTAAAGACGCGTTAGAAGCAAGTGGATATGATGTCAAAGAATCAATTATCATTCCAGACGAAAGAGCGTTAATTGAAAGACAATTAATTAGACTGACAGATCAAAGACAAATTGATTTAATTATTACGACAGGTGGAACAGGTTTTGCTAAGAGAGATGTAACACCAGAAGCGACAATTGCTGTATGCGATAGAATGGCAAATGGAATTGCAGAAGCAATTAGAGCATATTCAATGAATATTACCCCAAGAGCAATGTTTAGTAGGGCGGTAAGTGGTATTAGAAAAAATACACTTATAATCAACCTTCCAGGAAGCCCTAAAGCAGTAAGTGAAAGCTTAGAGTTCTTAATGCCTAACCTAGCTCATGGAATGGGAATATTAAAAGGTAGCGAAAGAGAATGTGCTAGAAAATAGCAGAGAGGGTAAAAAAATGAAAAGGAATAAAGTTAGAAAAATTATGGCAGTATTACTTGTACTTTGTTTATGCTTTGGCATTGTATCATGTGGCAAAGACAAGAATGAAGAAGTCGCAGGGCAAGACAAACAAGAAATACAGTTATTTGTTGCAGCTAGTCTAAGCAAAGCAATGGAAGAAATTAAAGCAGAGTACGAAAAACAAAACCCAGGAGTTAAAGTGAGTATTAACGCTGATGGCTCAGGTAAGTTAAAGACACAGATTATGGAAGGGTTTGACTGCAATTTATTCTTCAGTGCATCAGAAAACGAAATGGTCGAGCTAGGTGCGAAGAACCTAATAGACAAAAAAAGTGTAAAAAATGTTCTGGGAAATAGACTAGCGCTTGTTGGTTACAAAGATTACGATGGACAAGTAAAAGGTTTAGACACAATTAGCAAAGCAAAGAGTATTGCACTACCTTATGGAAGCGTTCCTGCAGGGTTTTATGCGAGAAAAGCTATGATTGCAAATGGAACTCTAAAGAATGAAAATTTAACTAACGATGACATCAAGAAGATGGAAGGTAGCAAAATATCAAAGGCTTTAGGGGATATTACAATTAGTGAAAAGGACAATGTAAACACAGTAGTAAGTGCTATTGCAGAGAAATCTTGTGAGGTAGGTTTTGCTTATACAAGTGATATAAACAAAACTAAAGATGTAAAGGTTATAGAAGAAATTAGCCCTGAATTATCAGGTAAAATAGTATATCCTTTAGTAAAAGTTGTTGGTAAAGAAGAACTTCCAAAGGAGTTAAACCAAGAAGTAGATAAGCTTTACGAATTTTTGATGGGAGATTTTGCAAAGAAAACATATGAAAAATATGGATTCTTGATAGAAAAGTAAATGGAGATTAGTAAGTGGATGCAGTAGTTGAAATACTAAATAGTTTGGACTGGAGTCCGTTAATAATATCAATAAAAACAGGTATAGTTGCTACTATAATTTCGTTTTTCCTAGGAATATTTTTGGCAAAAAAGGTTATGTCCTATGGCAAAAAGAAAAGAGCTATGATTGATGGACTTTTCTCTATGCCTCTTGTCTTGCCACCTACAGTGATGGGATTTATCTTACTAATAATATTTAGTAGAAGACGAATTGGTGGAGAATTCTTATACGAAAACTTTGATATTGTAGTTGTCCAAACTTGGTTAGGTTGCATACTTGCAGCCACTGTTATTGCATTTCCATTAATGTACCAAAACGCAAGAGCTGCATTTGAGCAGGTAGATATGAACTTGATTTATGCCGCTAGGACATTGGGAATGAGTGAAAAAAAGATATTCTTTAGGGTTATGTTGCCTGTTGCAAAGCCAGGAATAACCTCAGGAGCAATTTTGTGTTTTGCAAGAGCTATGGGAGAATATGGCGCAACTTCAATGCTTGCGGGGAATATTCCAGGCAAGACAGGAACGATTTCTCAAACCATTGCAATGGTAATTAACGATGGTGATTATCTAAAAGCGGGTATATGGGTTGTCATAGTTTTAATTATTGCATTCGGGGTAATATACAGTGTCAATATTATTTCAGGGAAGAATAAGGTTTAATAGAGAGTAGCAAATATGACTATAAATTTAAATTTAAAATCAAAACTTGATAATTTCAATATGGATGTAGCATTTCAAAGTGAAGCCAGACGTATTGGAATACTAGGTGCTTCAGGTGCTGGCAAAAGCATGCTACTAAAATATATAGCAGGCATAAGTGAACCACTAGAAGGCAGTATAGTAATTGACAAGGTTTGTGTATTTGATAGCCAAAACAAAATTGATATTAAGCCACAAAACAGAAATGTTGCATATTTATTCCAAAGCTATGCGCTTTTTCCTACAATGACAATCGGTGAAAACATCAGCATTATTGCAAAGGGGACCAAGGAGCAGAAACAAAAGACAACAGATGAACTGTTAAATAAGTTTCACATTAATAACTTAAAGGATAGATATCCATCAGAGCTTTCAGGGGGACAGCAGCAAAGAGCTGCCCTTGCAAGGATAATGGCATATGAACCAAAACTGATACTTCTTGATGAACCTTTTTCGGCACTTGATGAAAGCCTAAAGGAAAATTTGCAGATGGATCTTGAAGAAATGATAGCAGACTATAACGGAATGGTAGTGCTAGTATCACATAATAGAGATGAAATTTACAGATTTAGCCAAGAACTTTTAATTATGAACAATGGTAAAAGTGCAGAATATGGCAAGACCAAAGAAGTTTTTGCAAATCCCAAAACATTGGAAGGTGCAAAAATGGTAGGGATAAATAATATCCTAATGGCAAAACACGTAGGCAATGGCATTATTGAAATACCAGAGTGGAACATCAAGATAGATATGGAATATGATATCCAAAACGATGTGAATTATGTAGGTATTCGTGATATAGATCTAGAACCAGCATGGGGAGAAGAAAGACTCGGGGACTTTGTGGAAATTAAAATCACCAAGGTGCTAGAAAGAGTTAGAGAAAAAAAGGTATTCTTTACAGCTGGCGATGATGAGTCAAAAGAGTTTTCGTTTATTCTAAGCGTCAAAGACGAAGAAGAATGCAAAAGCAAGTCCTTGCCAACAAACTTAAAAATCAACAAGCATAAAATAGTATTATTTTAAGCATTAGCCCTATAAAGGTGGCTGTCAAGCGCATTGGCAGTCATTTTTTTTTATTCAATTATAATATTCTGAAAAAAATTTTGTCATTAAAATATAATTATCAATTGTCAAATGCAGATAAGTATTATACAATGTAGAATGAATATGAGCAATATTCAGATATATTTTTTAAAACATTACAATAGGGCTAATGTTGTAAATGGGAAAAATTCAATGCGTGGAAATTTAAGGAGGCGTACAGAATGAACATTTTAAGTAATTTCCAGTATCATGCACCT